>CAXBNH010000481.1:0-1545 GCA_963976905.1 uncultured Algibacter sp. | reverse complement strand
CTTTATCAATAACTGCTAAGGGCGGACAAATAATGGATAATAACACTCTCCAGAAACTCATGATTATTTACGATTTTAAATTTGCAATTTACAACATTACTTATTCGACGAAAAAACATGTTCATTGTTACACTTCGACTACAATTTGCAAAGACTTTTGGCTTAGGAGCGAAGTGAAACACATGTGCTCTTAGCTAAAAAAATACTGAAATGAAACGCTCGAATACCTGACCTGAGTATAGCCAAAGAGCGAGTAGTACCAAAAAATCATAAATCATTCATCGCAAATCGTAAATCAAATGTTTATCTTTGTGCCTTTCAAATTTACACACATTTATAATATGTCGCAATTATCAGAGCAAGAGCTTGTTCGTAGAGAGAAACTAACAAAATTACGTGAGTTGGGCATCAACCCATACCCCGCAAATCTTTATCCTGTTGACCACACCTCAAAACAGGTAAAAAACGCCTTTGAAACAGGTAAAAAAGTGGTAGTTGCCGGAAGATTGATGGCCGTTAAGGTACAAGGAAAAGCAAGCTTTGCTCAATTGCAAGATGCCGAAGGAAAATTACAAGTATATTTTAACAGAGATGAAATCTGTCCAGGTGAGGATAAAACCAAATACAATGACGTTTTTAAAAAACTATTAGATTTTGGAGATTTCATAGGCGTTGAAGGTGAATTATTCACCACACAAGTGGGCGAAAAAACAGTAAAAGTTAAAGATTTTACGTTACTGAGCAAAGCTTTAAAACCCTTGCCATTGCCTAAAGAAAAAGATGGTGTGGTGTATGATGCTTTTACAGATTCTGAACAACGATACAGACAACGCTATGCCGATTTGGTCGTAAATCCGCAGGTAAAAAACGTGTTTATCAAACGTACCAAGTTATTCAATGCGATGCGCTCCTTTTTTAATGACGCTGGCTATTTTGAAGTGGAAACCCCTGTTTTGCAACCCATTCCGGGCGGTGCTGCGGCGCGTCCTTTTATGACACATCACAATGCGTTGGACATTCCTTTATACATGCGAATTGCCAATGAATTATACTTAAAACGATTGATTGTTGGTGGTTTTGACGGAGTTTACGAGTTTTCTAAAAACTTCAGAAACGAAGGCATGGACAGAACTCATAATCCAGAATTTACAGTTATGGAAATTTATGTGGCCTACAAAGATTACAACTGGATGATGGATTTCACAGAGCAGCTTTTAGAACATTGTGCCATTGCCGTAAACGGAACTTCTGAAGCAACGTTTGGCGAACATAAAATTAATTTCAAAGCCCCTTTTGCTAGAGTAACTATGGCAGAATCTATTAAACATTTTACAGGTTTTGATATTACTGGAAAAACCGAAGATGAAATTAGATCTGCTGCCAAAGGTATGGGTATTGAAGTTGATGATACCATGGGTAAAGGAAAATTGATTGATGAAATTTTTGGTGAAAAATGTGAAAAGAATTACATTCAACCAACTTTTATCACTGATTATCCTAAAGAAATGTCTCCACTTTGTAAAGAACATAGAGATAATCCTGAAC
>CAXBNH010000480.1:0-1549 GCA_963976905.1 uncultured Algibacter sp. | reverse complement strand
GACTTGAAAACAGTGCCGATCAAGGCAAAAAACAAGAAAAAAAGCGCATTAAATGTTATCCCATTGAAAAAAGAATAAGGCTGTTCTGTTATTAGAACCCCATATAGCCATCGGTTGAACAACACTACTCCCGCAAAAAAAATGATATTGCCGATAATAAAGAGAAAAATCTTTTTCTGGAAGAGTAATCTGGGAACAAAAATTAGAGTGTTCAAGTAGAACGTCGCCGCCCACAAAATGTTCATAATACTGTTCAACTGAAGAATTTTTCTTGTCAATTCAGAACGGGGGCCCCCATCTTCTACCTGTAGTGCTAAAATATATGGTAAAAGAAAAAGTGCCGTCCATACTAAAATGTGTACGATGACTTTTTGATATTTTTTTAAGAAGGTAAAATCTAGTTGCATTAATAATTTTTGATGATGATTTACAAGATAATCAAAAGGTAGATACGCGCATAGCAGAAAGTTGCATTGACTTTTTTATGCTTGGGCCAATGAGATAAATTAGGTAAATGGGAAAACGGTCCTTTGTTTAAACTAAGGACCGTTTTTAAATTACAAACCGGGCTTTTATTTGAAATTGTTTTATGGCCTAACCTATGAAGATGTTGTGATAAAAAGTTTCTTTGCCGTTTTTTACTATAATGGTATAGTTACCTTTTATTGCTTTTTCAAAATTGATTACCTTTCCAATAATCAATTCACCTTTTGTGGATTCCTGGAAAACAATATCGCTACTGTTATTCAATATTTCAATATCCACTTTTTGCTGATCGCCATTGAACAGGTTTATAGAAATTTTGTTGCCGGTTACTCTGAAAATTGGTTTGGCGGTGTACTCTTCCTTGTTTTTGATCTTAATTTCATTACTATCAATAACAAAAGTATAGACTAAGGATGAATTGCGATTCTCAATGATAAAATTATAGGTTCCTATCTCAAGGTCTTTAAGGTTGAACTTTTTGTAATAATTGGCATTAAGAATATTCTCCGAATATATAGTCTGAGCATTCTGATCGGTCATTCTGATTTTCGATTCCATTGATATGGCATCCATTTCAAATATTAGGCTTTTTGAATCGATACCGGATGTCAAATTGATTTTAGGGTTGTTTGCCATACTTGTCATAGTTATAAACATAACGGCTATTACTGCTGAACACTTTAAAAACTTTTTCATGATATTATTGTTTTAAGTCTGCTTTATTACAGACGGTTAATACTGATTTACAGGACAAACTTACGCCGCCAAATCAGGCCTTTTTTAAAAAAGGGATGAACCCGAAAAAGTTTGCGATGAACCCGAAAAATTAAGCGATCATTGAAGTACTAATGTTCTCTGAGAAAAATGTGGGTTTTGTTCGGGGATTGTTTTTCCTGGATTGTTATTGGCAACCTTTTATTACTCAAAAACTAGGCAAGTTGACTTTTTGTTAAAAAGTACCATTAGTAGATATAATGCAATTGGATACTGTAGAACATGTATTAAATAAAAAAATCCAACCTATTTTCATAAGTTGGATTTCCACTTTTGCTCCCCTCTTGGG
>CAXBNH010000479.1:0-1557 GCA_963976905.1 uncultured Algibacter sp. | reverse complement strand
AATAATATATGATAAAATACGTGCAGCCACTGGGGCCAACTGCTCATTGCTCTCCATTGCAACACCTAGTTTTTCGACTAAACGTTGCTTTTCTTTACAAATTTCGCTATTCATATTTATGATAATTTGATGCAAAAATAATCTTAGTTCGGAACAAACCGAACTAAACGAAGTTAAAGAATTGTTAAATAAAAAAAGCCGATGGATAACATCGGCTTAAATATGTATTCAAATCATTTCTATAAGGCGCTTTTAAACTGTTCTAAAAACCTAACATCGTTTTCACTTAACAAACGGATATCGCCAATTTGATGCAACAACATCGCAATACGGTCAATACCTACCCCAAAAGCAAACCCTGAATATTCTGTGGAATCTATTTTGCAGTTTTCCAAAACATTGGGATCTACCATACCGCAGCCGCCAATTTCCAGCCAACCGGTGCCTTTGGTTATTTTATAATCGGTTTCTGTTTCCAAGCCCCAATACACATCTATTTCTGCGCTGGGTTCTGTAAAAGGGAAGTAGGACGGACGCAAACGGATGTTACTTTTTCCAAACATTTCACTTGTAAAATGTTGAAGGGTTTGCTTCAAATCTGCAAAACTTACATCTTTATCAATATACAAACCTTCCAATTGATGGAAAAAACAATGCGAACGTGCCGATATAGCTTCATTTCTGTAAACTCTGCCCGGAGAAATGGTACGAATAGGTGGCTTGTTATTTTCCATATAACGCACTTGTACCGAACTGGTGTGGGTGCGCAACAAAATATCAGGATTGGTCTGGATGAAAAACGTATCCTGCATATCGCGCGCTGGATGGTATTCTGGTAAGTTCAATGCGGTAAAATTGTGCCAATCGTCCTCAATTTCCGGGCCTTCACTTACATTAAAACCGATGCGTGAAAAGATATCAATAATTTGATTTTTAACAATAGATATAGGGTGCCGTGCCCCTATTTGAATGGGTTTACCAGGGCGGGATAAATCGCCGTAAATCCCTTTTACTTCTTCGTTGTTTTCCAGTTCGGCTTTTAAAGCGTTTACTTTATCTTCTGCCGTTGTTTTAAGTTTGTTAATGGTTTGTCCAAACTCTTTTTTTTGCTCGTTGGCTACATTTTTAAACTCAGCAAAATAATCATTAAGCAAGCCTTTTTTACCTAAGTATTTTATACGGAACGCTTCAACTTCTTCTTTAGATTGCGCCTTAAAGGCTTCGGCTTCAGCAATAAGTTCTTTTATCTTATCTATCATGACATATTCAAAATGGGTGCAAATTTAGTGTTTTTACGTGAATTGCGTTAGGGATTGTAGAGGAAATCCTTTTTGTGAGGCACGAGCAAAAAGATTGTATCGGAAAGCCCGACCCGTAGGGTAACGCCCAAACTATTCTATTCAATAAACGCTGTTTCCAAAAAATAATTCACAATGGCCTCTTTCATTAAAACGCTTTGTTCGCCTGCTTTTAAATGAGGTAAAGCTTCCAAGGTTTTGTAATGGGGCCAGCCTTCATCATCCACAAAATCGAGTTCATAATAGCCATACGGCATTA
>CAXBNH010000478.1:0-1563 GCA_963976905.1 uncultured Algibacter sp. | reverse complement strand
TAAATGTTAACAACAAACTGGATTATGAAGAGCAATCCTCTATTAATGATAGAAACGAAGCTTTAAACAGTAGTCTTTCTCAATTCAATTTAGCAACTGGCATAACCTATATTAGAGATTGGAACTCTAAAGTGTCAACCACCACGCAGCTTTCTGTTTCCAATTACGATTTGGATGCCACCAATTATGATATCATCAATAACCAACGGCTCATTCAAGAGAATGAAGTTTATGATGGATCAGCGAAATTCGACATCAACTACAATCCCGACCATCAATTCCTAATTAACGGCGGGTATCAATTTTCCGAGATCGGCATCAGTAACTTGGAAGACGTTAACAATCCTGTTTTTAGGAGTTACATAAAAGAAGTGATTCGGAGCCATTCCGTTTACGGAGAAAGTTCTTTTTTATCAAATGATGCCAAAACCAAGTTGAAATTTGGAACCCGAATTAATTATTTGCAAAAATTTGATATGGTTTTGGTGGAACCTCGATTGAATTTCAGTCAGCGTTTCTTAAACTATTTCAGATTTGAAGTTTTAGGCGAATTCAAGAGCCAAACCACCTCTCAGATCATCGATCTGCAAAACGATTTTCTGGGGATTGAAAAGCGTAGATGGGTTCTTTCAAACAATAATACCATCCCTGTTTTAAAAAGCAAACAACTATCCGCCGGCATTCATTTCAATAAAAACAAAGTACTGATAAGTGCAGAAGCTTACATCAAAAAAGTGGATGGCATTACTACCCGAAGCCAAGGCTTCCAAAACCAGTTTCAGTTTGTAAATGATATAGGAAGCTATGAAATCAAAGGTGTTGATTTGCTTTTAAACAAACAGTTCAATTCGGTTGTCAGTACTTGGATCGGGTATTCCATCAACAAAAACGATTATACATTTCAAACCATTAATAATGGCGAACCGTTCCCAAATAATGTAGATATTCGGCATGCTTTAACAGTTGCTGGCACTTATTCTTTTAATGACTTAAAATTAGCCTTGGGACTAAATTGGCATTCTGGAAAACCCACTACATTGCCCGATTTTAATGACGACCCTGATGATGATATTATTACTTATGCCAATCCTAATAGAAGTAATTTGAATGATTACTTAAGAGCTGATTGTTCTGCTACCTATACCTTTCATTTATCGGATACGACACATGCCATTTTCGGAGCTTCTGTTTGGAATATTTTAAACAAGAAAAACATCATCAACAGCTATTATACACTTGATAGTGAAAACATGGTCAATAAAGTTGAGAATCAATCTTTGGGCGTGACCCCAAATATAAGCTTAAGGTTGAAATTTTAACAATTATACCGCTATAGGTTTCATTTCAGATTAACCCCTGAATATTGGCATAAGAATTTTTAAGTGCTTTTTTAACCTTTTTTTCGTTCAACCATTTCACTTTGGTTATGCCCTCATTTTCTTGGGGATACAGCTCGCCTTGAAAAGACGTTTTCATTTCAAACCAATAGGTTATCTTGATTTTATAACGGCCATTACGTTTAAAAATATGGTACGTGGTATCCAATGGTTTTGTAATTTCCAA
>CAXBNH010000477.1:0-1572 GCA_963976905.1 uncultured Algibacter sp. | reverse complement strand
GGAGGCTGGCCTGTAAAAATCCATTTGGAATATGTACAGACTTTGGCGATAGCTTACAATAAAAAGGGTTCTGAATACTACCATGACAAAAACCTGTCAAAAAAAATCCATTTGTCATTGAATTACTGGCTTACCAATGATTTTTTAAGCCCCAATTGGCACGATCAGCATATTGGCGTTCCCGAACGCTTATTGCCCACGCTTTTTTTAATGGAAAATGAGCTGAGCAAAAAGCAATTGGATCAGGCAATGGTATTGCTCCAACGAGCAAAAATTAAAATGACAGGTCAAAACAAAGTGTGGCTTTCAACCAATGTGATGCTACGTTCCTTACTATTGAGAAAATCAGATTCGGTTGCCATTGCCAGTAAAGCGATACAAGATGAATTACAAATTGCCAAAGGTGTGGGCATTAAAGCAGATTGGTCGTATCACGAACACGGCGCTCAGTTACAATTTGGGAATTATGGTTTGTCTTATTTAGAGGATATGATAAAGAGTTACACTTTCGTTAGCGATACACCATTTCAATTTGCAGACAATAAAATAGAAGTGTTACGAAATTATATCCTCAAAGGCCAACAGTGGGTAATTTGGAATGGTAAGTATGATATTAGTGCCTCTGGCAGACAATTGTTTCCTGATGAACAAACAAAAAAATATAAACGTTTAAAAGCAAGTATTCTAAAAATGAAGCTATTGGATGAAGCATATTCAAGTGAATATGACGACGCATTAGATTCTAAAATCCATTTGGGAAACAAACATTTTTGGAAATCAGATTTTCATGTGCATCGCAGAAAAGATTTTTACTTTTCAGTTAAAATGAGTTCGCAACGCATTATTGGCACAGAGTCGGTAAATCAAGAAAATATTCAAGGCTATTATATGGGCGATGGAGTATCCTTGTTATATTCCAATGGGGAAGAATACAATAATATTTTTCCGTTTTGGGATTGGAAAAAGCTTCCCGGAACCACTGTGATCCAAGACACCTCTAAGCTACCCATCATAAAAGCATGGGATTTTGAAACCAACGGTACTTTTGTAGGAGGTGTTACAAATGGCAAAAACGGCATTGCAGTTATGGATTATGATCGCGATGGTTTGAAAGCCCACAAATCTTGGTTTATGTTTGATGATATGATGGTGTGTTTGGGCGCCGGAATAAATGCTAAAACTAAATTTCCTGTCACAACAAGTATAAATCAAGTGTTTTTAAAAAATGATTTGGTCATCAGTGAAAACAATAAATTTTTTGAAAAAACAGAGAAAAACGAATCTTTAAAACCAGATTGGGTACGCCACGATGGTACGGGGTACTTTTTTCCAAACGGAGGTCTTGTAAAAATTGAAAGTCGGTTTTTAGAAGGCAGTTGGAACAGAGTTGCCAAACGGTACCGACCTGTAATATTGACAGAAAGTATTTTAAAAATGTGGATTGACCATGGTTCTAACCCAAAAAATGCAGATTATGCTTATGTTTTAGTGCCTCATGCTACAAAAGAACAATTGGTTGCCTTAAAGGAAACCCCTCCTTTTAAGATTGTAAACGGTAAAGCACAACAAACG
>CAXBNH010000476.1:0-1576 GCA_963976905.1 uncultured Algibacter sp. | reverse complement strand
CGCTGCCCTGTCTTGTCTTTATCGGTGTTGTTCTATCAAACGCTTTGCTCCCTAAATACTCATTAATTTCTAAAGCTACGGTTTGTTCATTCACATCTTGAATACCGGTTACCACCAAACCTTTGCTTCCTGCTTTTTTAAGTTGAGAGGCTGCATTTTTAACAGCCGTCTCTATATGTTCTGGTAACGTTCCAGATACAGAGCCCCCAACCACATAACTATATAATTTAGCTAAGGCCAATTTTTGTTCGCTTGGTTTTAACGGCACGCGCTTATCTGCATTGGCACCTGTTAAACTCATATTGGACTCAAACTGAATGTGGCGTGACATTTTACCATGGTCTGGTACTTTGTTTTTAGAATATCCAGAATCAAAACCGCCACCTTGCCAATTGCCCAAAAAATCTGCTCCAACAGACACAATGGTCATGGCTTTGGCGAAATCGTAATTTGCCAATCCGCGTTCTCCATATTTTGCTTGGTAAGCATCCAACGCAGCAGATTCTGAAACAGCATCATATACCACGTGACTGACATTACCGTATTTTTCTTTAAATTCTGATATTAACTGACTTGTAGAAGGGCTTGCAAAAGTTTGCGTTAATAAAACAATTGCTTTATTTGCCGCAGCAATATCAGTTAATTTTTGATTTGTTTCAGCATCAAAATCACTCCATGAAATAGATTCGCCTACCCTTTTTGGGCCTTGAACTCTTAGGCTGTCATACAATCCTAAAACCGAAGCATATACTCTAGCATTAGCACCACCATGGGTAGCCGCCATCGTGTTGTTTTCAATTTTAATTGGCCGGCCTTCACGCGTTTTCACTAAAATACTGGTAAAATCAAAACCATCTGCAATGGTAGTTGCATAGTAATTAGCGACCCCTGGAACAATCTCGGTGGGCTGCACTACATAAGGAATTGATTTTTTTACTGGCCCTTCGCAAGCCGCTAAAGATGCAGCAGCAGTACTAAAACCAACATATTTTAAGAAATCGCGACGTGTTGTTGACGTGGCCTCCAATGTATTTTTATCACCTAAAAATTCATCAGTAGGGATTTGCTCTACAAACTCGTTTTGTTTTAGCGCCTCAACAATAGAGCTGTTTTTGTTTAGCTCTTCAACACTTTTCCAGTATTTCTTGTTTGATGACATATTGATTATTTACGATTTTTGATTTACGATTTACGATTCCAATTTAATGATTTTAAAAAAACCTATCAAAGGTAATTCGTAATTCTAAAATATTTTAACTAATTATTTGTTTGTCCAAAATCCCGTTTACACGGAAACTGATTTTTATAATTTTAATAATGGCATTTACCACATTCCAGACCGCCCATTTGGGCAACCGTTAAATTCTCAACATCATACTTTTTAGATAATTCTTCATGAATTTTAGTATAGTATGCATTGTCTTTTATGGTAACATCGGTAGTTCTATGGCACTCAATACACCAACCCATTGTTAAGGGAGCATATTGTTCTACAATTTCCATTTCCTGAATAGGACCGTGACATGTTTGACACTCGACACCTGCAACAGTAACGTGTTGTGAGTGATTAAAGTAA
>CAXBNH010000475.1:0-1583 GCA_963976905.1 uncultured Algibacter sp. | reverse complement strand
TTACTTTAAAGCCACCAATTCACGAATAATGGTATTGATTCCATATTCTTGTTTCTCTTTTATTATTTGGTTAAAAATTGTAAATAAGCTTGTGCATAATTATATTCAAAAATAGTTTGGCTAAACTCCAATTGCTTTTGTGCGTACTGCGTTTCTGCCATTAATAAATCGGCAGTCTTTTCTAACCCTTCCTTAAATCTGTCGGTACGTATTCTTAGGGATTCTTCGGATTGTTCTAATGATAAAGTATTTAATTTCAATTTATTTTCAGCATCCAAAAAAGCACGTTTTGCTTTGTTCAATTCTAAATTGCTTTGCGAAACATATTGCTTGTATTCCAATTTGGATTTTTCGAATTCGGCCCTACTTTTTTGCGCTTTTCCAAAGCGTTTGGAGCCTTGGAAAAGATCCCAACTTAATTGGGCTCCAAACAAATAACCGTTGGCCTTTCCTTGAAAAGCCTGGTTATCATATAATTCATAGCTTCCAAAAGCATTCAATCTTGGAAAAAAAGCCATTTTATCAGCTTTATTCATCGCTTCATACGCATTGGTTGACATATGCATCGCTTTAATATCGGAGCGGTTTTCAGAAATTGTTTTATTTTCTAAAGAAAGGTTTGAAACTTTTAGAACATCCATTGGTTTGTAAGCCACATATGTGTCGTCATTCATTAAATAAGACAAATAATTTGAAGCGTTTTGCACATTGCTTTTTGCGGTTTGCAATTGGTTTTGAACTTCAGTGACCCGTATTTCAACATTCAGCACATCGGCACGTTGCAAATAACCTTGCTTAAGACTATTATCGGCTAACTTTTTATTGGCTTTAGCAGCTTCCAAGGCTTTTTCTAAGACCTCAACCGATTTATAGGCCAATTGCAATTGCATGTATGCTTTTTCAACTTCAAATGCTAAATAATCTTGTGTCCGTTGGGTTTTTAAAGACATGGCTTCCATTTTGGACTTGGCCGCTTTACGTTGGTAGATGCCACCTACATTTATTAATGGTTGCTGAATTTCAAATTTTGTGGCATAATTTTCAATCTGCGAAGGGTCATTTAACAGTGCTAGATTGAAATCGTTTTGCGTTAAAATTTCTTGATTCAATTTAGAACCAAAAGCCATCAATGGATTGGTGGTTGCTATTCCTGTATGACTTGCGGTAATGTTTGGTAAAAACACAGAGTTGGTCTGTCTGTAATCGGCCCTAGCTTGATTGAATTCTTCTTCTGAAATTTTAATGCTTGTGTTGTTTTCTGAGGCTTTAGATAAAACTTCAATTTTTGTTATGGGAATTAGCTCTTGTGCTTGCAATGGCGTGTACCAAAATAAAAATAAGCATATTGATATGTGAATTATTTTTTGCATTAATAGATTTATTTATTGATGCAAAAATAGGTTAGCGGCTCACGTAAGTTTGTAACAAAGGTTACCGAGGAATAAGCAAATGTATCAGCGTGCTTATCTTTAGAAAATTGTTAATTTCAAGATTGATAAAAAAAGGAATCATTAAAATTTTGATTAAAATGAAATAAGATTTGGTTGTAATTTAATAAAAATACTATATTTGCACCCACAAAA
>CAXBNH010000474.1:0-1584 GCA_963976905.1 uncultured Algibacter sp. | reverse complement strand
TTTGGTTTATGGCCGCTAAGTTCAAACTCTCCATAAATGTTTGTTTTAAACCAATGACTAGGGTTTGTAAATAGCCTTTGGTTCTATCGTCAAGATTTAATTCTATAATTTTTTTATCAAAGTGCGCCCCTTCATCAATCCACCATTTCAATAATAAGGTTTCTTCATTTGTAAGTGGCGTTCTTCCTTCGGTAGGCATAAATTCCTTGTGATGTGGATCTAAGGTTATACGTCTGTAAAGTTCACTTTTCGATGCATTTTCTGGAATTATCACCTTGCCATTTTCTCCACCTTTCATGATGCTTTCAGGATCTATCAATAACAAATCGCCTTTGGTTTTATCTTTATTATGGCACACATTGCACTTCGATTCAAAAATAGCATGGACAACATCTTCATAAACCAATGCCGAATCTAAAACAGTAACCCGTTCCCTAATAGGTTTCATACCTGCTAAGCTCCGAATAGAGGTAGGCGCATGTTCAAGCAAATAGTCTGACCCGTGTGTTAAATTACCGCCATTATGGCCCGCAACAAACAATAAAACCATGACTAAAACTAATAAAACTGAATAGCTTTTTTTAATCCAAGTAAGCCTATCATTGCTTCTTTTTATAAAATAGAGAAGAAACGTTATGGCTGTCAGAGCAATGGCTGTCCACTTGTG
Source organism: uncultured Algibacter sp. (assembly GCA_963976905.1). Classification (GTDB taxonomy): domain Bacteria; phylum Bacteroidota; class Bacteroidia; order Flavobacteriales; family Flavobacteriaceae; genus Pseudalgibacter. The sequence continues at coordinate 917 of CAXBNH010000474.1, read as the reverse complement.
GATATTTAAGGTGGCTTCATTATAACTACCATCTGACGCTAACATTAAGCCCAAAACAATAGAAAATACGCCTGATAAGGCCCCAATCAAAAATGCATAGGATATGGCGACATGTAAATCAACTTTTTTCTTAAAAGAAATGAGCTCAAAAATAACTGCCAAAATGATAAACCCAATTGGCAAATGCACAAACATGGCATGAAACCTACCAAAAAACTGATACAAGTTAGCTTCTAAAAAAAATGTCATTTATAGCTTAAGAGTTAGGGCTGTTTTATAAATATCGTTTTCTCCATTCATTCATCATATGAACATTTATAACCCATTGGTCGGCCAAAGGTTGCCTTGTATAGGGCATGCTCCACATATAATTATTAGGTCCGAATTCAGTCGTCATTGTCAATGGTTCGCCTGCTTCTTTTTTATATTTCACAACTTGGTCCCACCAGGAAAAGTGAGCGTCAACCGCTTTTTGCCATTCTGGCGCTCTTGGCTCACTAACTTGTGGTCCCTATTCATGGCCAACCCGGGAGTGGATATGGCACGTTCTTTTCAATGCCTTTTCAACAGTTTCTTTTTGATCGCCCAACAAACTTTCTGCCACAGAACACCAATGCGAAATATCCAATGTGAGCTTTAAATCTGGAATTTCGTCAATTAATTCTTCACAAACATGCGATGCAAATAACATTTTCCCTCTGTGTGTTTCTTGATAAATGGGTATACCAGATCCTTTAGATGCTTTTATGGCAAATTCTATAAGTGCCTTTTTTTCATGCGCAGGCATATAATCTTTACCCGCATGGCAATTAATGAAATCGGGTTTGTTAGCAATCACTTTATGCAAGTTTACTGCATAACTTTCTTGATGTTGTTTAAAACTATTTCCGTCACTACGCGCTAAAACCCCCAATCTT
>CAXBNH010000473.1:0-1586 GCA_963976905.1 uncultured Algibacter sp. | reverse complement strand
TTTATCTAAAAGTCCGTTGCCCCTATCTATATAAACGTACTCTTCACGTGAGGTGGTTACGTCAATAAATGGTGGCTTAAACTCCATAAGCGGATTTATATTATCATATAAATCTTGAATATTTGTACCTTTTTTTGGTGGTATGACCTCAAATGAAAACAAGGTTTTTCCGTTTGCTTTTTTTATGTGATCTGTTACTTTCATCGATTTTGTTTTGTCATTTCCACGAAGGTGGAAATCGCATCAATTTATTATTTTATTTTTTTTTGCGTTACCACAAGGGTCGGGCTTTACGCTATATCTTTTTTTGCCATATATGGCAGCAAAAAAAGGATGCCGCTGCAATCCCTAACGCATCACTGTTATGTGATACTGAAACAAGTTCAGCATGACGCTACTCCTCCGCCAACGTTGGATGCAACCACTTTCTTGCCTTTTCCTTAGTTATCCCTTTTCTCTCGGCATAATCCGTAAGTTGGTCATCGGTGATTTTACCCAAACCAAAATACTTAGCCTCAGGGTTTCCGAAATAATAACCAGAAACCGCTGCTGCTGGCCACATGGCCAAACTATCGGTTAATTGTACACCAATGAGCTTTTCAACATCCAACAACTCCCAAATGGTTTCCTTTTCCAAATGGTCTGGACATGCGGGATATCCCGGTGCTGGACGAATGCCTTTATAACTTTCTTTTATTAAATCTTCGTTGGTTAAATCTTCATTAGCAGCATAACCCCAATGTTTAGTACGTATCTGTTTATGTAAATATTCCGCCAAAGCTTCTGCAAATCTGTCTGCTATGGCCTGAACCATAATGGCGTTATAATCATCTAATTTTTTTCTATAGCTTTCCGCCAATTCTTGTGCTCCAAAAATACCCACACAAAAAGCCCCCATATAATCGGTTTTACCTGTTTCTTTTGGCGCTATAAAATCTGCCAATGCATGATTTGGAATCCCTTCTCGTTTACTTAATTGCTGACGTAAGGTTCTAAAAACGGCTATTTCTTCGCCTTTTTTCTGAACAGAAATATCATCATCATTGATTGCATTGGCTTCAAACAAACCAAAAACGGCTTTTGGTTTCAATGATTGTTTTGCAATGATTTGTTGAATCATTTGTTGAGCTTCTTCATACATAATAGTAGCCTGATCACCTACGACCTCATCCGTTAAAATATCGGGGAATTTACCATGCAGTTCCCAACTTCTAAAAAACGGACTCCAATCAATAAATGGCAACAGCTCTTTTAAGCTCAACTGTTTCAAAATCTGAACGCCCATTTCATTAGGCTTAACGATTTCAGAAGTTTCCCAATCAATTTTATATTTTCTTTTACGGGCTTCATCAATTGAAATATATGATTTTTCTTTGCCTCGTTTTAGGAACTTGGTTCTAAATTCATCATAATCAGCCTTTAACTTTCTTACATATTCGTTTGATGTTTTCTTATTCAATAAATCACCAACAACGGTAACTGCCCTTGAAGCATCATTCACATGAACCACGGCATTTTTATACTGTGTATCAATTTTTACTGCCGTATGTGCTTTGGAAGTGGTTGCGCCACCAATTAATAGTGGT
>CAXBNH010000472.1:0-1609 GCA_963976905.1 uncultured Algibacter sp. | reverse complement strand
CCCAGCCCAAAACCACGGATAAAATAATGGCAGGTGCAAAAATGGTAATGCCTGCCGCCAAACCGCGTTGTATCAAAAACAAGATAGCAGTAAGGGTCCTGGTTTTTAAATCGAATCTGTTTTCCAAAAACTCATAAGCGGTGTACACTTTAAGCCGATGATAAAGTGGAATAAAAACCATGCAGATAACTACCATGGCAATAGGAAGTCCGAAATAGAACTGCACAAAGCCCATGCCATCATCAAAAGCTTGCCCAGGTGTAGATAAAAACGTGATGGCACTTGCTTGTGTTGCCATGACCGATAGCCCAATAGTCCACCATTTTGAGGTGTTTCCGCCTTTTAAATAATCCTGTACGTTTTTGCTTCCTCGGGTTTGCCACGTGCCGTAACTTACTATGGCGAGCAAGGTTGCCGCTAAAACCGTCCAATCTATCCAACTTAATACCTCCATGTTTTAAAAGGCTTTGGTTATTAAGTAAAATATAATGATGTATAGGGCATTTGCAACCAATATAAGTGTGTACATGTTGTCCCATTTGTAGTTTTTCATCATTCAGAGGTTTTAGTATCATTTTTTCCAATGGAAAGCATGTTGGCAAACAATCTATACGCGCCAGAAACACCTTCTGGAAATTCCCTAAAAAAGCTTATGCCTGTATAGATGTAATAGCCTTTTCCGTATTTGGAAACCAGTACGCTGCCATTTGTTGCAGGTTCATCCTTATCGTGCATGGATAAAATCGGTGTAAATTCTTTGGCCCATTGATTAGGGAAATACAAGCCGCGCTCCTGTTGCCAGCCTTTAAAATCTTGTTGTGTGATTTTATTTGGATAATTAAGTAGGGGGTGTTGAGGGGTTAAAAAAGTCACTTCGGCGTTTTCATCAGTCACACGGTCGCGGGATAATTTCAAATCATAAGGCGCTAAGTTATCCACCGTCAATTGACTAGATGTATTATACTGTACAATCATATTGCCGCCATTGGCAACAAAGTCGAACAACAATTGTTGTTTATATTTTAAATCTTCCACGGTGTTGTAGGCTCTAATTCCTATAACAATAGCATCAAATTGGCTTAAGGTTTCGGCATGGATGTCTTGTGGTTTAAGAATGGAAACGTTGTAACCAATTTGTCTTAAACTTTCTGGAACCACATCGCCAGCACCTTCAATATAACCAATATTTTTGCCTTCTTTTTTAATATCCAAGCGCACGATTTTGCTTTCACTCGGCAGTAAAATGGTTTGAAACGGAATGTGGTCGTAGTCTATTTCTATAAGTTCTTTACTGTAATTTTTATCATTAACATGAACCATTGTTGTTATATAACCTTCACTTTGGCTTTTGGGAGGGATCACTGTAAAAACAAAATTTTGTTCTTCGCCTTTGTGGTCAATGCTTATTTTTTGTTTTTCGGGAAATACACTCCAATCCTGTGGATGGCTTATTTCTATAAAACCTTCTAAATGATCGCGTCCCGCTTTCACGATGACTGAAATATCTTTTTGATGATCATTTTCAAAAATGATGACTTTTTCAGGGATTTTAGCAGATGCTTCGGGAATGATTTCAAACGGTTTGTAAACCTCGCCTTTTACAGGGTCA
>CAXBNH010000471.1:0-1626 GCA_963976905.1 uncultured Algibacter sp. | reverse complement strand
GGCAATATAGAGGCTTTCCTGCCAAACAATAGCTTCAAACACTTTGTTTCGGTATCATTGTTTTACAACAACAATGCCTAGATTTTTTTTAGACTGTTAATATGCGTAAGAACGTTTTAATTATAAAGCTAATTTACATGACTAAACCTTACTGGGAAATGATATATATCAGTTTAGAAAACTAGATAGGTATAATATTATAAAAAATGTTCTATAAACAATAGTTCGTTAAGTTTTTAAGCAGCTCTAGCGCCATAACATATAAGTTCTTGAATTTTCTGTTTATTTTTAGTTGAGTTCGGTGAAATGCCGAACACGCTAAAAAATCTATTGAGCAGTAACCTATTGTGGTACATGGTTTTAATATCCGCCATGGAGAACGCCCCTCGCTGCTCTTTGGGGATCGATAGCCAATGTGCAACCTTGGCTAAGTTGACCGTTGTTGGCGAAGCATTGAAATGAAAGTGCAATTTATTTTCAGTTCTTGCCTGGCAATGATTCGGCCCTGTATGCTGTTTGGCATCTCTAAAGGCAAACTCTATCTGGAATCGGGCACGGTAATATTTTAAGAGCATTTTTGCCGGTATATTTAAATCTGTACAGAAATATAGCTTATGTGCCCACGCCCCTTTTTTATTGGTATATACAATAACCAGATTGATCTCTCTTTTTAATGGGTTTTAAAAAACTCTACCTGCTGCACCGGACCAAAAGCACCCCAATCCCGGGGTGGGTTTACCTGATTTAGAAACATAGCTCGGGTCAAAGGCTATGGTCAAATGTTTGCTTGCCCGATCGATGACCAATTCTTTGTTAAAGGTCAAAAAATCAAAAGACTTTTCAAATTGGTTCCTAAAGTGCTGTTCTCCATGACTGCTATAACGGCCCAATTGAAGAAAATTTATACGCCCCTTTATACCAAGGAACAAACCTAAAGTTTCCAAAATAAAGCCATATTGCCATTTTTTTACCCCTTTCATTTTTTTAAGTATTCTTTTTGTGTGATCTTTATAGTTGGATTTCTCCTTGAATATCATCATTAATAGCTGTTTGAAATTAACTATTAATATACTGAATATCAAGGAGTTATCCTATTTTTGACGTGTCTTTTTTTAATTTATTTTATTGATAATCAGATATTTAAGCATAAACTTAACGGACTATTGATGTGAGCCAGTCCTCTCAAATAATACGAATTATAGTGTTTTTCAATTTTAATGGCCTTGTTTAAATCCGATATAGCATCATCAAGTCTACCTAAATTTAAATAAATTTCTCCTCGAGTATCCCAAAAATGCCAATCAGATTTATCAAGTTCTAATGCTTTTTCAACAAATGGTAGTGCCTTTTTATATTCTTGCAATTGCACATATGTATAAGCTTTGTTATTGTAAGCCAGCCCTACTTTGTTATACTGCATTGGATAATTTGAATTTAACTCAATTACTTTATCATAATCGGTTATTGAACCATAATAATCTTTTAGTTGTCCTTTTGCCATAGCTCTCCACATTAGGACGTCGGTATTATTACTGTCTTTTTCAAGGTGTTTTGAAAAATTACGAATAGCCAAAGCGTATTCGCCATTTTGGAAATGTTGCATAGCAATTTGAACTTCATTTAATG
>CAXBNH010000470.1:0-1660 GCA_963976905.1 uncultured Algibacter sp. | reverse complement strand
TCAAACAATACGATGTTTGGATTCAAGGTTTTTATAAAATCATCAAAACTGGAATGGTTTAATGCGATGGATTTTTGAGAGACACCACCGATACGTTCTAAATCAAAAGCATTACTTTTTTTCGCACACGGACTGGCAAATGTGATTTGATAATCTTGGAATTGAAAAAAAGCAATCAACTGCATCATTCTACTGCCAGCAGCAGAACTTTTGGGCTCTGGCCAGACAAAACCGATGATCAATAATTTTTTATCCATAAAAAATCATAAAATATCAATATTTAAAACACAAATTCCAAAATGCTGAACACAACAAATTAGAATTTGGAATTTATATTTTTTTGGAATGTCATTATTACTCCGGTTTCGGTTCCAAACCATATTTTGCACGCACCAATTTTGCCCAATCAATAACGGATTTTATTTGCGCATCGGTAAGATTTGCTTCAGAATGCGTCCAAGTATAAGATTTCAAAGGCATCTCTTTATCTTCAACCATTTCTATCAATTCTTCAAACTTATGGTCTTTCCGTTTTACGGAATTCCCTTCCCAGTTGGAAATATTGAAATGTTTTTTTCCGTCTTTCACGTGGCTTGCCAACCAATAGTTCACAGGCGTTATATTATCATACCAAGGGTAGCGTGTTACGTCGCTATGGCAATCGTTACAGGTTTCTTCAAGAATGATTTTCACATCTACGGGCGGATTGGTTTCATTATAAAAATAATCGATAGAAGTCAGTTCGCCTTCGTTTTTTTCAGGACCAAAAAATTGCGCTATTAGTAATGCCGCTATTAAAAAGTATAAAATTTTCTTTACCATTTTGTGTTTGTTTTTTATTATAACCGTTCAATTAATTATTTTTAAGGTCTAAAAATACTAAATTCCTTTTGACTACCGAGCAACTCTACAAAGAATTAAACTATGTGAACCATTCGCGTGATAAACGCTTGCTATATTCCAATTTGATATTGAACAACACAGAGTTGACCCCCAAATTATTAGAAATCCTTTTTATGGTGGACGATAAATTATCACCACGAGCCGCTTGGATTTTGGAATTTGCATGTAGTACAGACCTTAAAACCATACTGCCACATTTAGATATTTTCACAGAACAACTACATAAAGTACATCTGGATTCTGCCGTGCGCCCCGTTGCTAAAATTTGTGAATTGATTGCAAAAAACTACTTTTCAAAGAACGAATCCATTCTCAAATCTGTTTTGACATCGGCACACAAAGAGCGTATTATTGAAACCTGTTTTGATTACATGATCAATGATGAGAAAGTGGCTGTAAAAGCTTATTCTATGACTACTTTGCATTTATTTGGAAAAGATTATGATTGGATACACCCAGAGCTTAAAATAATTTTAGAACGGGATTTCCAAATGCAAAGTGCAGCTTTTAAAGCGCGAGCAAGGCATATTTTAAAAAGGATCAAGATAGATTAATCTCAAAATCAGAAAAAACTTCCGGCTTCCAACTTCAGTCTTCTGTCTAAAAAACCTATCTTTGCATCTTCTTAAAAATCAAAAACAAATGTCATTATCACCACTAAATGCTATCTCGCCTATTGATGGCCGTTATAGAAATAAAGTAAACGAATTAGCACCTTATTTTTCTGAAGAAGCTTTAATAAAATACCGTGTTTTAG
>CAXBNH010000469.1:0-1692 GCA_963976905.1 uncultured Algibacter sp. | reverse complement strand
TGTTTTTTCAGGATATTTATCTTTAATATCAACACCAATGGCATGTGCCAAATGTGTTTTTCCTAAACCAACACCACCAAAAACAAGCAACGGGTTGAATGATGTGCCGCCCGGTTTTGAAGCCACGGCTAAACCTGCACTACGCGCCAACCTATTAGAATCGCCTTCTAAAAAATTTTCAAAACTGTAGTTGGGGTTTAATTGGGATTCTATCTGCAAATTCCTAATGCCTGGAATGACAAACGGATTTCTTAATTCTGGATTTTTATTATTAAAGGGCACGTCCACTTCTTGTGATTTGACGGCACTTCTATTAGAACTTGGTATTTTTTCCGTAAAAGGCTGTTTGTTGCCATATGTGTTTTCCATTTTAATAATGTAAACAAGTTTGGCCGTTTCCCCCAATTCCTTGGTTAAGGATACTTTTAAGATTTTAACATAGTGTTCTTCAAGCCATTCATAAAAGAATTTACTAGGTACTTGAATGCTCAATGCGTTATCAGCAAGTTTAACTGCTTTTATTGGCTCGAACCAAGTTTTATATGCTTGCGGTTGGATGTTATCCTTTATAAATTCAAGACAGTTGTTCCATACCGATTGCGCAGTTACACTCATTATTTTAATTTACGGTTTATTTATTGGTTAGCTATTAGACTAAAGAAGTCAAAATTTTTACCCCTCCCTTTTATGGTTCGACAAATATGTGAACAAAAAACTTAAAAAAAAAATGAAATACTATTGAATTTTTAGATTTTTTTCCCCATGTTTAAGCACTAGCCGAAACTACAAAAAAATATTTAAAGTTTACTATGAAAATCGATGAAATACAAATAAGAGTGAGGTACGGGGAAACAGACCAAATGGGGGTGGTTTACCATGGGAATTACGCATTATATCTTGAAATGGGCCGTATTGAATGGTTGCGGAAATTAGGAATTTCTTATAAATCCATGGAAGAAAATGGGATTATGTTGCCTGTAGTTTCTTTGAGTATAAACTATAAAAAATCAGCAGGTTATGATGATGTAATTAATGTGAAAACACAACTAAAAAATAACCCTACAGCAAAGATTGAATTTGAATATGAAATTACCGATGAAAAGGGGCGAATTTTAACAACTGCAGCTACCACTTTGGTATTTATTGATATGAAAACAAACCGACCGATGCGGGCACCTCAATATATTTTGGATGCTATTGCAGATTAAGTTATAAAGTTATTTTCTCATTGAGTCATTAAAGCATTCAGCCTAAATAGCCAATAACTTCATAAACCTTTTGATTCTCCAAGATTCTTAATGTCAATTTCAAAAAGATGGTTGAAAATATCAAAAACAGGCTCGGCTTCTTTTTTTCTGACCGAAATGGTAATCTGGCAATCCAGTTCCATTTTTTGATGGGTAATATTTAGGTTTTTCTCTTTGATAACACGCATGACGGTGTTCATGTTTTTATAATCGTAAGCTATTAGATAATCTATATTGATGGTTTTTTCAATAATATCTGACGCCTCTAAAACCAGTTGCGCTGTTGATTTATAGGCATGAATCAGTCCGCCAATCCCCAATTTTACGCCGCCAAAATAACGTACAACCACTATTAATATGTTGGTTACTTCAAAAGATTGTATTTGTCCGTAAATGGGCATGCCCGCAGAATTATTGGGCTCGCCATCATCATTGGCACGGTAGT
>CAXBNH010000468.1:0-1696 GCA_963976905.1 uncultured Algibacter sp. | reverse complement strand
CAAGCGCTCTATCGCCCCAAATTTTAACAAACTCATTTTTGCCGTAAGCCACTGTGGTAGGATTATAAAAATAAAACAGGGGCGCTTGGCTTGGCACGCCAGGCCCTCCGCGTTGTGGCATAGCATTGGGTGCAACGCCTGCCAAATTATTGTTGACCGTTTTTAAACCTGTATTATTACGTGCCGCAGCTTCTTGCTTTTCTTTTTCCGCTTCGGCCTGTATTTTGAGTTTTTCTACAAAGGTTTCAAAATAGGCCAGTTTATCTGTTTCGGAAAGATTTACCAGTTTTAAAATACTGTCGTTTACTTGGGCAATGTCTTCATAATAAATAACGTCTTCCAAATTATCGCGCTTGCGCTTGATGGTTCGGTAGGGTTTTGAGTTGAGCTTTAAATTGAGCATCGTGCTATCATAATACGCACCAGCTTGCCTATAAATAGAAGCATCAAAATTCATGTCACCCAGGATTTGATAGTTTCTGGCCTTTAACTGTTTGTCCTGTGATAGCGCTCGCAAAGACTTATTGTAATAGGTTACGGCTGAAGAATCGGAACCAGTCTGCAAATAAAACTGCCCTATTTGATGGTATATTTTATCTAAAAACGGACGGTTTTCCCTGTTTTCTTCCAAATCTGCTAAAAACTCACGCAATGCAACCGTATCGCCATTATCATAATCGAAATTTTTAATCTTTTCGATTTCTGCGCTTATCATATAAATACGTGGTGTTTTTCTGTTGAGTTCAATCACTCTATCAAAAGCGATGTTGGCACTATCTTTTTTGCCTAATTCGTTGTACAATTGTCCTTGTATAAAGCGGTACCGCCCACGTTCGTCATTGCTTTTAGTGGCTTTTGAAGCGGTTTCCAAAAGAGTGATGGCAGTATCGATCACTTTGGTATTTAAATAGGCTTGCGCCAGAATAGACGTGGCATCCGCTAAATCCTGTCCTACTAAATCCTCTTGTTTTAATAAGCGTTTTAAATTTTCAATGGCGAGTTCGTCATTTTCCAGTCGGATATTGGCTTTTTCTCTCCAAATTTTGGCTTGGTTTATTTTATCGCTCGCTGGATATTTATAAAGGATATAGTTAAAAGCCTCCAAGGCCGGAATAAAACGCTGGTCGAAATAACGGGCTTTTCCCAATAACAAATAAGCTTCATCTATTTGTGGATTTTTTTCCTTACCCTCAATATTCATACTGTGCTTCTGGATGGCCTTTACAGCTTTTTCTTCGGCACGATTGAAATCTTCATTTTTGGATTGCCCCGGGAGAATAATGTCTTCATCAATTTCCAGACGTTCAATGGGCAATACCTCCCAATAATTATCGGCAAAACCTTGATTGAGATTGGTGCGTCCTTGCTCCAAAGCATTGTAACCATTGTAAAGTGCGTTGAACTCGGTGGTTACGGCATGGTAATTTCTGCTTATGAATTTATCCTTTTTTCGAGAGCAACTGGTTATGGATACTACGGAAAGTGTAATGGCTAATATGGCGCGATAAAATGTTTTCAATACCCTGTCTATTTGGTGTTATAAATAACTATAAACTAATATGTTTAGTATGTAAGCGGGTAAAAATAAGCATCTTTTTTGATTCTGTTCTGTTTAAGACACGGATTTTCATGGATTTTCACAGATTTGCACTAAGGGATTTTGTTGCGCAAAGGCGCAAAGACGCAAAGTTTTGAG
>CAXBNH010000467.1:0-1709 GCA_963976905.1 uncultured Algibacter sp. | reverse complement strand
CGTAAAAAGGAAATCTTTTAAGACCCTTTACGGATATTTATTTGATTTTTAAGAAATTGAATGGAGAAATAATATTTTAGGCTCTATAAATATTTTCTATTAGTTGCGTATATTTTTCCTTTATTACTTTACGTCGCATTTTCATTGTTGGGGTTAAATGCCCTGCATCAATGGACCAAACATCAGGGGTGATTTCAAATTTTTTTATTTGCTCCCATTTGCCAAAGTTGCTATTGACCTCATCAATTTCTTCTTGAATGCGCTTTATTAATTGGGTATTTGTAATAATAGCTTCATTGGATCCATATTCGATGTTATGCCGTCTAGCCCATTCTTTTACAAACTCATAATTTACTTGAATTAAAGCAGCTGGCATTTTTTCACCCTCACCAATAACAATTATCTGTTCTATAAAACGAGATTGTTTGAATTGATTTTCCAACAATGCAGGAGCCACATATTTACCGCCAGAGGTTTTAAACATTTCCTTTTTACGGTCGGTTATTTTTAAAAACCCATCTGCATCAATTTCACCAATATCACCGGTATGAAAATAACCATCAGTCATAACTTCGGCAGTTTTTCCGGTATCCTTGTAATAGCCCATCATCACATTTGGCCCTTTGCAAAGAATTTCGCCATCTTCTGCAATTTTAATGTCTACGTTATCAATAATTTTACCAACAGTTCCAATTTTAAAACCTCTATTTCTCATATCGTTCACAGAAATCACAGGTGAGGTTTCTGTTAAACCATAACCTTCCATAATTGGCAAACCAGCAGCAGCAAAAACCCGCGTTAGCCGTTCTTGCAAAGCAGCACTACCAGAAACCATAAGTTCTAAATTACCGCCCAATCCTTCTTGCCATTTACTAAAAACAAGTTTTCTTGCCAACTTTAATTGAAATTCATACCACCGGCCATTTTTTCCGTAAGGTTCAAATTTGAGACCTAAATTAACCGCCCAAAAAAAGAGCATTTTTTTAATACCACTTAAATCTCCTCCTTTTGCTATAATTTTATCATAAACTTTTTCATATAATCTAGGAACAGCAGTCATTACCATAGGCTTAACCTCTTTAAGGTTATCGCCCATTTTTTCAATAGACTCAGCAAAATAGATTTCAACACCACAATATTGGTATAAGTATAAAATCATGCGCTCAAAAACATGACAAACCGGAAGAAAACTCAAAGCTTTAGATTGCCCTTTTCTAAATGGAACACGTTTTTCACAATCTATAACATTAGACACTATATTTTTATGGGACAACATAACACCTTTAGGTTTTCCTGTGGTGCCAGAGGTATAAATTAATGTAGCCAAATCGGTTGGTTTTACAGCTTTTTTTATTAATTCAACGTTGTTTTGATTGCTGTCATCTTTACCTAGTTCTAAAACATCTTTCCAATTGTTTTCACCACTAATAGTATCAAAAGTATATACGTTTTTAAGCTGTGTATTTCCTTTAATTGCATTTAATTTTTTAACAACTTCATTATCAGAGGCAAAACAATAAATAGCTTCAGAATGATTTAAAATGTATTCATAATCTTCAGCACAAATAGTAGGGTAAATAGGGACGTTTTGTGCACCAATTTGTAAAACACCTATATCTACAACATTCCATTCTGTTCTGTTAGTTGAAGAAATAACGGCAATTTTATCATTGGGTTTTACACCTAATCTTAACAGTCCTCGACTTATG
>CAXBNH010000466.1:0-1724 GCA_963976905.1 uncultured Algibacter sp. | reverse complement strand
CTGCCTGAAACCCATCATGGTTTTTATTACCCATGGGAGCAACAGAAAAATGCGACTTGTCACTTTTTCCAAAATCAAAAAATTGTTGACCAGATTCTTTAGATTGCATATAAACCCATCCCGTTATGCTGAGGGACTCTATACCTGCCACCACTTGACCTGGGAGCACAACAAAAGCTTTAATGGCCTCTGGTAAAAAAAGTACTTTTCCAAACTTATCGTCATCTATAAACTTCACTTTTGAATCTTGAATCTTGCCGTGCAGGTTATTTCGAGACCAATCTTTTGCATCCCCATCAAAAACATACCTAGCAATCAAACCTGTTTCCCCAATACCATCCAAAATCTGATCACCATTTTGTGCCTGAACATTGATTGTACTCGCTGCCCAAAAACTTAATATTACACAAATGAATAATTTATATATCTTCATAATTAAAATCCTTTTTATTCAATAATCATTTAAACTTTTGTTTTTTCACTTTATTCTCAAAGCGCTTTTTTATCATAAATCTGTTGCCATGATGGCGGTGTAACATTTAGTAAATGCTTTACAAAAAAATCCTTACGTTTCCGTTCTCCAAAATCTCCACCCGCAGAATGGCCCATACCGGGAACTGTCACTAACTCAAAATCCTTATTTGCTTTAATGAGTGCATTTGCAAATTGCATGGTTGAAGCTGGATCTACATTATCATCTACTTCTCCTAAAATAAGCATTAAATTTCCTTCGAGCTGATCTGCATTTTCAACATTGGAGCATGCGGCATAGTGAGGCCCAATGGGATATCCCATAAATTGCTCGTTCCACCACATTTTATCCATTCTATTGTCATGGCAGCCACAGGAAGAAACGGCAACATCATAAAAATCAGAATTAAATACCAAAGCAGCTCCAGCATTTTGGCCACCAGCAGAAGTGCCATGTATCCCAACGTTGTCAATATTCATGTAAGGGTACTTTTTAGCGGCTGCTTTCATCCATAATTTCCTATCAGGAAAACCACCATCTTTTAAATTTTTCCAGCACACATCATGGAATGCTTTTGATCGATTTGAAGTTCCCATACCATCTATTTGAACCACAATAAAACCCAGTTCTGCCAATGATGACATAGACCAATAATAAGGACTAAAATCCTTGGGCACAAATGAATCGTGAGGTCCTGCGTATATATATTCTATAATTGGATACTTTCTGTTTGGATCAAATGTGGTTGGCCTTACTATAATGCCCCAAATATCTGTTTGGCCATCTCTCCCCTTTGCCGTAAAAACCTCTGGAGCAATCCAACCTTCATTTATTAAAGCTGAAGAATCGGCTTCTTGAAGTTTTAAAATTGTTTTTGAACTATCTGTGGTTTTCAAAATCGTTACCGGAGGGGTATCAACTCTAGAATATTGATCTACATAATAGCTGTAATCTTTGGAAAAAGTAACTTTGTGGTTACCATTTTCTGACGTGAAACGCTTGAAGTTTTTACCATCAAAATCAACTTTACAATAATGAATGAAATAGGGATCTTGGTCTTTGTCCAATCCACTAGCAGTAAAATAAATTTCCCTATTTTTCTCATCTACATTTATGACCTTTCTTACCACCCATTTGCCTTTGGTAAGTTGTTTTTTTACAGTACCGCTTTTTCCGTCATACAGGTAAATATGGTTCCAACCGTCGCGTTCTGATGTCCAAATAATCTCTTTACCGTCTTCAACATCATATC
>CAXBNH010000465.1:0-1738 GCA_963976905.1 uncultured Algibacter sp. | reverse complement strand
CCAAACAGCTCAAATTCGGAAATGTACTCGAAAGTGTAGAATTCTACTACCAAGCCATTAGAAAACAAAATGGAGCAATTGGGATTATACTGCAATCCATAAACCAGTTGCCTACTAATTCAACATCGGCAAGCATTCTTGAAAACACACAGGTCATTTACAGCCTTCGTAATGAAAAAGGCTATGCCGAATTAAAAAACAGGCTCAACCTTTCCAGTCACGATTTAAACCAGTTAAAATCCATTCGAAATAACCTTGCGGGAGCACGAAAATATACCGAAATGTTCATCAAAATCGGAAAGGAAAGCAACATTTTCCGATTGGAAGTACCGCCCGAAGTCTTTGCTGCTTACCTCACGGATGGCAAAGAAAGCGAAGACATTATGAAACATTTTGAAGAACATCAAAATATGGAGAAAGCCATTAAAATATTTATTAATTCTTAAAAACAAAAATTATGAGACACACTATCAGAAATCTAATGTTATCCGCACTATTTGTAGTGCTAATTGGAAGTAAAGCTTCGGCCCAGGGGATGCCTGTGTATGACAACACAAACTTTGTCTCTTTTGTAAAATCATTATTGGAATCAGGTAAACAGACTGCCAATTTAATGAAAACGGTAAAATTCCTTAAAACCCAAAAGGAAAATATCGATAAGGTAAACAACGTCATTAAGCAACTTCAAGCAGTCAGGGAACTGGCAAGAAACAACCAACGATTGTATGATGTTGTACAGGATGATTTGAGGGAAATCCTCAATTCCCCTTTTATCAAGCCTGGCGAAGTTACCCGCATTTCAGATTCCTTTGATGCCATCCTTCAAAACTCTATGGCAGGTATGGAATATATCGACCAAATACTGTCCAGCGACAATCTGAAAATGACCGATGCCGAACGTGCCGAAGTCCTTAAAGAAAAAGAACTGGAATCCAAGGAAATGGTAGCGGAAATTGAGGCAAAAACCAGACGCTATCGAGAGATTATTCAATTTAGAGAAATGCAGCACAAAATCAATAACCGAGAAACCAATTACTAATGTCAGGTATTTTTTTAGGCATAGGGTTAGAATATGTGGACACTATTTTTCAAACGATAAAAAATAGTAATTTCTCGCAATATACTATTGCGGGAATGAAGACCTTGTCCATATTGTTCTTTCTCATCAACATCCTAAAAAAGTACAATGAAGGCGTTGCCAACAATGAAGGCTATACTTGGGGTTTGACCCCTGCGGAGTTGGCCAAAAACTTTGCAATAGTGATTTTAGTCATTTTTTCCACACAGGTATTGGGTGTTTTCGACACTATTTTGGTGGCTATCGAAAACCAATATCGGGACACGGCACCCGCACTTCTTCCTTTACAGATGCAAGATATTGACATCGAACAGGATGTAAGTGCTTGGGATGCCGCCAAAAAAGCAATGGCAATGCTTTATGAAGCGTTAGTTACACCTTTATACGGCTTAAAAATACTATCCTTTATTGCCGGAATATTTCTCTGGCTATTGGATTTGTTCATTTACCCCTTGTTCCTTGCAGAGAGATTCTTTTTGTTGGGCATAATGCAAGCTTTTTTTCCATTAGTCATCAGTTTGGCTGTTTTTGAAAAGTTCAGGTCGTTGGCATACAACTTTTTTAAGCTTTACGCTGGTGTTTATATGTTAGTGCCAGCCTTCTTTCTGGTCAATGTTTTCGTGAATAATCTTTATACCGAAATCAACACCAATTTCTGGA
>CAXBNH010000464.1:0-1751 GCA_963976905.1 uncultured Algibacter sp. | reverse complement strand
AGGTAGTGGTTCTCTTCCAAATACTTTTGCAATTGGTGGAATTATAAATAGGTTAAAGACCAAATATAAAATGGGAAACACATAGCGTTTTCTTTTTTTTAATCTGACCAAAATTAACAGGCTTATTAACCAAATAATTCCGCCAACTTGAGTAAGTGCTGTTAAAAATATAATGATAATAAAATGACCGAGTAGTTTTATGAAATTCATAGAAAGTAAACTGAAAAATAGATCAATTTATTTCAACAACCCCGCCCGCCTCAACAACGCCTCGGACTGTGGTTCCTGCCCTCTAAAACGTTTGTAAAGCGTCATTGGGTTTTCGGTACCACCTTGTGATAATACATTGTCTTTGAATTTTAAAGCGACTTCTTTGTTGAAAATGCCTTTTTCCTTAAAATATTCAAAAGCATCGGCATCCAAAACCTCGGCCCATTTATAGCTATAATAGCCTGAAGAATAACCACCTTGAAAAATATGCGAAAACGCCGTACTCATACAATTTTCAGCAACTTCTGGGTATAGATTTGTGTTCTTAAAAGCTTCCATTTCATGTGCTTTTACGTCTTTTATGGATTCAGGCGACTCAATGGCATGCCAACTCATATCCAACAAGCCAAAACTCAATTGCCTTAAGGTTTGCATCCCTTGATGGAAGGTGGCTGATTCTTTTATCTTCTCTATGAAATCCATCGGAATCAATTCGCCGGTTTCGTAATGTGTTGCGAATAATTCCAAGGCGTCTTTTTCATAACACCAATTTTCCATAACCTGGCTGGGCAATTCCACAAAATCCCAATACACGCTTGTGCCCGATAAGCTAGGGTATTTAGTGTTGGCGAGCATGCCATGTAAAGCATGGCCAAATTCATGGAATAGGGTGGTCACTTCATTAAAAGTCAATAACGACGGTTTGGTTTTGGTAGGTTTTGTAAAGTTGCAAACAATGGAAATATGTGGTCTGCTGTTTTCTTCATTTTTTATGTATTGAGGCTTGTAAACCGTCATCCAAGCACCGTTTCGCTTTCCGGGTCTTGGGAAAAAATCGGCGTAAAAAATAGCAATAAAATCGCCTTGGGTATTGGTTACTTTATAGGTTAAAACCTCGTTGTGGTATTTATCAATGGTATCAGTTTCCTCAAAATGCAAATCGAATAATTTTTTGGCAATCATAAACGTTCCATTTATGACATTTTCTAATTTGAAATAAGGTTTCAGTTTTTCATCATCCAAATTGTATAGTTTCTGTTTCAATTTTTCAGAATAATAAGAACCGTCCCATTTTTCCAATCGATCAATAGCATCTAACTTTTTAGCAAATTTTTCAAGGTTTTTGAATTCACGTGCGGCGGCAGGTTTTGCTTTTTCCAATAAGTCGTTTGAAAAATCTAAAACCGTTTCAGGGGTTTTAGCCATACGTTCTTCCAACACAAAGTGGGCGTGAGTTTTATAGCCCAACAAATTGGCGCGCTCGTGCCTTAGTTTTACTATTTGGAGCACGATCTCCTGATTGTCCAAATCATCGTTATGAAATCCTTTTTTGCCAGCTGCCAGCGTGATTTTTTTACGTAATTCACGATTATCGGCATAGGTTACAAAGGGTATATAGCTGGGGTAATCCAGCGTGAATAACCAACCCTCTTTCTCTTTGGATTCTGCCAATTGTTTGGCGGCTTCAATAGTGCCTTCGGGTAGGCCAGACAAGTCATTTTCATCAGTAACGAGCATTTCAAACCTGTTGGTTTCTGCCA
>CAXBNH010000463.1:0-1769 GCA_963976905.1 uncultured Algibacter sp. | reverse complement strand
ATTATCAAAATTCGATAATGCAAAATTACCGCCATCAGCAGCATTTCCCATTCTGATAACGACTAGTTTTTTACTGGGCACCACATAAATCTTTTGGTCGTTTTTGCCCAAGGCGGCATACATATCTTCTGGTGCATTCGGAATCAATTCGCCATTAAATTCAAATTGGGTTTTTGGTAAATGATAGCTTGATTTTCCGTTGAGCCACCATAAATAACCATACGCTTGGTTGATATTTTGCGAGGTGTTTGTGGCTTCATTTAAATAACCTTCAGAAACAATCTGCATGTTTTTCCATTTTCCTTTAGCGTAAACCATCAAACCAAAACGGGCCATGCTTCGTGTATTGCTCCAATAAACACTTAAACCGCTTATTTGTATCCAAGTGCCTGTCATGCCTAATTTATCTCTCAATTTGGTATTAAAATAGTTGTTCCAAGTTTGGTTGCTTGAGGTTGCAACCACATCTTGCATTTTTACATACACGTTGTGGTAGGCCCATCTTGAGCCAGCATCAGCAACATATTGAAGGTTTTCGGGAGCTACATCATCGCCCAGACTATCATCCAAACCGGAATTCATGGACAATAGGTTTTTACAGGTAATCAAATTTTCTTTTTCCAACGCAGTACTTGTCCAGCTTGTTCCTAAATAATCAGATACTTTATGGTTTATGTCTAGCAGACCTTCATCTTGTGCAATTCCAGAAACCGTGGATGTTAATGTTTTTCCAGCACTTGCCCAATACCATGGTGTTGTTTTGGTATGCCCGTTCATATAATGTTCCACAACTATTTTTCCATTGTGAAGTATGATAAAACTTTTGGTGTTTTTTACTTCTAAAAAATCCAATAGCGGTTGTAATTCACTTTCATTCCAACCTAAATCGGACATCGATTTTGTTTCCCAAATATCAGAGTTTATGGAAGGAAAGTAAATGGTGTTTTCAGGTTCTGGTTCATTGGGGTTATCTTTTGAAGCACAACAAAAAACCAAAATAGATAAAAGGAAAAGGAAGTAAATTATTTTTTTCATGGTAGCAGGTTTACCGTTTAGACTTCCCAATATACTAAAGGTTTAATACAGCATAATTTAAAAATCGTACATCATAAATCCACAATCATTCCGTATCTTTGCACACTTAATTTTTGGTATGAGAACGAAAACGCTTAAGAAGAATAAAATCAATGTGGTGACCCTTGGCTGTAGTAAAAATGTTTACGATAGCGAAGTGCTGATGGGGCAGTTAAAAGCCAGCGGAAAAGATGTGGTCCATGAAGAGGAAGGCAATATTGTGGTGATCAATACCTGCGGATTCATCAATAATGCCAAAGAGGAAAGCATAAACACTATTTTAGAGTTTATGCAAAAAAAGGAAGATGGTGAGGTTGATAAAGTATTTGTTACAGGTTGCTTAAGTGAAAGGTATAAACCAGACTTACAAAAGGAAATCCCAAACGTGGACCAGTATTTTGGAACTACGGAATTGCCAGGTTTGCTAAAAGCTTTAGGGGCTGATTATAGACACGAACTTATTGGTGAGCGTTTAACAACCACGCCTAAGAATTATGCCTATTTAAAAATTGCCGAAGGTTGCGACAGGCCTTGTAGTTTTTGTGCCATTCCTATTATGAGAGGGAAGCACAGGAGCACGCCCATTGAATCTATTGTAATTGAAGCTGAAAAATTAGCAGCAAAAGGGGTTAAAGAACTTATTTTGATTGCTCAGGATTTAACCTATTATGGACTGGATTTATATAAAAAACGAA
>CAXBNH010000462.1:0-1778 GCA_963976905.1 uncultured Algibacter sp. | reverse complement strand
CAATACTTTGTTGGGGCATTAAATGGCAAATGCGGACTGATAAACCCAGCAGTTAAAAAGAACGGCTTGTTGGAATTTTTAAGTTTTTTTATATCCCTAATCACTTTTTCAGCCATTAAACCATCGATGTAAATGGAATCGTTTACATCTGCTTTTTCATAAGCTGGACCTGTATTTGTCGCTTTGTATTCAGCTATATTTTTAGATAATTGATAATCTTTCCATAGAGATTGCCAATAATCGGGTCGGGGCAAACCTTGGTCGTTTTTATCAAAGGCATATGGTCGCCACACCTCGTCCCAATCGCTTTCCCTATCGTTTAAATGATGGTAAACTTTTCCGTTGGAAATAGTGGTATAGCCATTATTTTTAAATAACTGAGGAAGCGTTACAGCATTTGGTGTTTCCTTTTCAACAAAAGTATCGTAATTTAAAAATCGATTTTTGGTCGGTAACATGCCTGTAAGCATGCTCGCCCTTGATGCACCACAAACAGGCAAGTTGCAATAAGCATTATTGAACTGAATCCCTTTTGACGCCAAGGCATGTATGTTTGGAGATTTAATTTGTAAGAGGCCATAACTTGACAGTTCTGGCCTTAAATCGTCCATATAAAATAATAAGATATTCGGGTTTGAATATTTTACAGATGATTTTGAGTTGCAAGAAAACTGTAAAGCTAAGAGTAAAAACAAACTTAAAACCTTAAAAATTTTCATTTTTCTATATGGTTACTGATTATTTCACTTTCTTTAAATCCAATTCTTTGTGCCATCGCATATAAAAATTTTCCCTTTTCCACAGAAATTGGTTCTGAATATAATTTCCAGCCACTATTAAAATCCAACTTTTCATTTGGTTTATCTGAAATATAGTATGCTATGGAAGCACCATTTGTTTTTGATGACATTGAAACCAATTCCTTACCATCTACTTCTACCGTGCTCAGGATGACATTTTCGGTAATGGGCTGTTGAAAATCTGGCCACATGTGTTGAATCATTTCTGCTTCAGGGGTCAATCCATAATCCTTTCTATCTTTTAAATGATTTACCAAAGTTGTGCGCATTTCGGCTAAAATCGACATATATTCTGGATTTTCCGCTAAATTATTAATGTTGTGAGGGTCTGCTTTACAATCATAAAGTTCTTCCTCAGTTTTAGTGTCAAACCATATTTGCTGCACTTCATTCAGCTTGTTTTCTTTTTCAAGTTGAAGAAAAACGGGCATCATGGGCACTTGTTTTCTGTAATCCAGATCTTTGTATTTGGTCAATTGTGGAAAATCATTTCTCAAGTATAGGTATTGCTGGTTTCTTACTGCCCTAATTCTATCTGTAAACTCATCAAATCGATCTGAGGTGCCAAAAATATAGTCACGTTCTGCGGTATCAAATTCGCCTAAAAAAGCCTTTCCTTCCATATACTTTGGAGGTTCAACACCCGCTAAACTCAACATCGTTGGTGCTAGATCCACAAAGGAAATCATTCGGCCTGTACGTCCTTTTTCAGCATTGATTCCTTTTATCATAAAAGGCACTCTCAAACCAGAGTCATAAATTTCACGTTTTTGTCTTGGCAATGACCCGCCATGATCGCTGTAGAAAAATACAATGGTATTGTCGTACAAACCATCATCTTTTAATTGCTTTATGAATGCGCCAACTTCGGCGTCCATTAATTCAACATTACTGTAATGTCTTGCAATGGTGTTTCTGGTTGCATCGTTATCTGGCAAATATGGCGGAACTTTAACATCTTTTGGGTTTACAGTCAAT
>CAXBNH010000461.1:0-1810 GCA_963976905.1 uncultured Algibacter sp. | reverse complement strand
GCTTAAATGGGGCAATGGAACTTTAATCACCCATACCATACAAACCGCATTAAAATTAAATACTGATAGTGTTTATGTAGTTTTAGGTGCTAATTTTCAATTAATTAAAAAAACAATCAATCATTTTTCAATAACTATTTTGAATAATGAAAATTGGGAACAAGGTTTAGGGACATCCATTGCTTGTGCTTCAAAACATATTCAAAAACAAAAACCAAAAATAGATGCTGTGCTTTTTATTTTGGCAGATCAACCCTTCATAACTAGCGATTATTTAAATGAACTTGTCTCAAGTTTTTCACCTCACAAAAACCAAATCATAGCGTCCTCATATCAAAATAGAAAATATGGTGTGCCAGCACTTTTTGATGCATTTTATTTTGAGCAATTATCAAAATTGAAAGACGATTTTGGTGCTAGAAATATTTTAAAAGAAAACGAATCTTTTATGAAAGCTTTAAAACCTCCAGTAAAAAATGTAGATTTAGATTTTAAAGAAGATTACGATAGGTTTTATAAAGAGAATTTCGAATAACGATGAGTTTAAAAGCGGAAGACAAAGCAAAAGCACCAGAACATTTTACCGATTTAAAAACGCAAGAACCACCAAAAAACAGTGCAGGTTTTGGTGCTATTAAGTCGTCAATTGGTCATGCTTCGAAATATATGAATGCCTCGGATGCTTTAAAGCTGTCTCTGAAAATAAATCAAAAAGGCGGATTTGATTGCCCAGGTTGTGCATGGCCAGATCCAGATGATGAGCGTTCTTCGTTAGGTGAATACTGTGAAAATGGCATAAAAGCAATAGCCGAGGAAGCGCAAAATAAAACGATTGGGACTGCTTTTTTTGAAAAACATTCGGTTGATGAATTATCAAAATGGACAGATTTTGAAATTGGTAAATCGGGTCGATTATCAGTGCCTATGTTTTTGGCAAAAGGCGCATCATATTACAAAACGATTTCTTGGGATGCGGCTTTTGAAAAAGTAGGAAGACATTTAAACGCTCTTGATAATCCAGATGAAGCAGTGTTTTACACTTCAGGAAGAACAACAAACGAAGCGGCTTTTTTATACCAGTTATTTGTTAGGGAATACGGTACGGCAAATTTACCAGATTGCTCAAATATGTGCCATGAAGCCAGTGGAGCAGCACTCTCTGAAACACTTGGTATCGGAAAAGGCTCGGTGACTTTAGACGATTTATATAAAGCTGAAGTGGTTATGGTAATTGGGCAAAACCCAGCAACCAACCATCCTAGAATGTTAACTGCTCTAGAAAAATGTAAAAATAATGGTGGTAAAATCATTGCCATTAATCCATTACCAGAAGCTGGACTTATAAAATTCACAAATCCGCAGAGTCCGGCCAAATTATTGACTGGTGGAACGAAAATAGCCGATGTATTTGTACCGATTTCAATAAATGGCGATGTGGCGTTTATTAAAGCATTACTTCTTAAATTATTAGAAAAAGAAGAGCAAGAGGGCAATGTGTTTGATAAAGAATTTATTAAAGAGTTTACATCTGATTATGAGTTGTTTATTGATGATTTAAAAAAATACAATTTTGATGATTGCTTAAAACAATCCGGTGTTTCGAAATCTGTTTTTGATGATACTTTCAATTTAATCCTTAACAATAATAAAATTATTATTTGTTGGGCCATGGGGTTGACCCAACACGAAAATGCCGTTGATAATATTCGAGAATTGGTCAATTTATTATTACTAAAAGGAAGTATTGGAAAAGAAGGTGCTGGAACATGTCCGGTTCGTGGTCATTCCAACGTCCAAGGCGATAGAACAG
>CAXBNH010000460.1:0-1815 GCA_963976905.1 uncultured Algibacter sp. | reverse complement strand
CTCGGTAATTTGTTCCCCTGGTTCTTGCCCTTCTTCATAGGGGCTAAAGCATAAGCCATGCATACCATCTTTTAATACTCTTTTAAAAAGGTTCTGTAAACCTTTCGGGGTTTTACCTTCCAGGTTTAACCCTGCTAACGATTTTATTTTATCTGCTCTGTACGACATAGTTAATTGTATTTTAATTTTTCGTTTTTATCCCATATTCCCCATCGTTGGCCTACGTCGCCTTCATGACGTACTTTCCAGGACTCATCAAACGATGTGAAATAGAACATTTCTGTTTTTTCTTGCTGCGCCCAATTATTGGCATTTATAAAATACTTCATTGCATTTTCTGGAGAAGGGACAGCATTACTATTACTATTTCCTTGATTTGGCCAGCCTGTTTCTGTAATAAATATTGGTTTCCCATTAGCAGCCTTTTTAGTAACAGCATACATTTGTCTTAAATACATTGAGGCTTGGTCTATATTGCATCCTTCCCAAAACGGATAACAATTGGCTAAAACAACATCACATACTTCAACAAGTTTAGGGCGTTCGTGAAATTGATAGTAGGCATCTACATAACCAACAGGGATATCTGGTAATGCCTGTTTCACTCTACTTATATAATCCAATATTTCTTGCTCTGTCAATTCATTACGCAGCAAAACCTCATTACCAACCACAGCAATATCAACGTAACCATTTTGCGCCAAATTAATCAATGTGCTAATCTCTTTTTCATTTTTAGCTTTATCGCCATCTATCCATGCTCCTGCCATGGTTTTTAGTCCTTTACCATGTGCCACTTCAGGGATAAATTCATTGCCATCAGTACAAGAAAATGAGCGCACCCATTTGGTATAAGGAGCAATAACTTCCATCCGTTTTTGTATTTGTTCTTTTGATAGTGTATCGCCAATTTTCTGGCCTTCTAAATACGGACTAAAACACAAGCCATAAAGTCCCTGGTTTAAGGTCTTTAAAAAAAGTTGCTTCACCTCGCCGTTTGTTTTTGAAGTAAAATCGATATCTGTTTGCAAACCCGTGCTTAAAGCAATGTTTTTAAATGATAACAACTTGTCGGGTGGGTAATATGACGTTAATTTAGGCGCAGCATCTTCTTTGCGTTTATCCAATTCAGCACGTATTTCATTAGCACGATCTTCAGTAATATCGTAATTTCGCATGATCCACATAGCGATAAGTGTTCCAAGAATAGGAATTCCAGAGAACGCCGCTCTTAAACCTGTTATGGACTCTTCAGTTTGGGTCTCTGCACCGGAATCAAAACCAACAAGGCTCATAATGACACCGCTCAATCCTCCTGCAATGGCAAACCCAAATTTTACCATCCACCAATAAATGGCTCCAAATGTTCCTTCTCTTCGCTTTCCGGTATTAAGTTCATCCAAATCAATCACGTCGGCAGTCATAGACATCATCAGTACAAATAAACTCCCAATGCCAAAAGAGAAAAAAGGCAACGCAATTATGAACAAATAAGGCTTACCAGGAACAAAGAGAAACCACAACATTATATAGCCTATAATAGAAATGCCTTGTGCATAGATAAACGCTTTCTTTTTACCAAGTTTTTTTGACATTCTTGTAACAATAGGGATGACCAAAAAGGTAGTAACCAATGCGCCCAGAGATCCAAAAAGCGTTGGCCAAATACCGGCCGCCCCAGCATCACCATCAAAAAGATGATAAACGATTATAAAAAAGGTAAATGCAGCAATGGCGTAAAAGGCATTGTAAACCAAAAATGTGGCGAAACAGAGTTGCCTAAATGCTTTTAGCCCAAATGCATCTTTAAAACCA
>CAXBNH010000459.1:0-1818 GCA_963976905.1 uncultured Algibacter sp. | reverse complement strand
CCAACTATAACGACGTGTTGTTGTTCTGGTGGCAATCCTGTCGCATCCAAATAAGCTTTAAAACTATCAGCATCATTTTTATTACGCATGGTAAACCTTCCTGGCAAGTCAATTTGGGCATCTTTTGGTACAAAAGCCCTACTGCCAGTTGCCAGAATCAGTTTATCAAACGTATGCTGTTCGTTATTACTATCCGTCACCATTTTGACATCACCGTCTATTTTTGTGATAAACGTTTCAGAATGCAACTTAACATTCAACTTATCCAGTTCCTGTTTTTTAATTTTCAGGAGCTGTTCCCAAGTCAATTCCTCTGTTACGTATTCTGGTAACAATACGCGATTATAAAAAAGATTTGGTTCTTTTGAAAACACATGAATCTCATCCTTTTCATTATAATCTCGGTAATTTTGAATGAACCTGAAAGCCGCTGCACCAGCACCCACAACAATGATTTTATCAAATGGTTTTTTATATTTTTTTACTGAAACCGCTGTGAACTTAAAATCAGGTTCTTTAGATAGCGGGTCTACAATGGTATTGGTTAAATTATTAGCGCGATTCAAATCACTTTGCAATTTTTTACCCCAATGCATGGGCAGAAAAACCACACCTTCTTTAATGTTATCTGTAATACTTGCACGAACCCTTACAACCCCATTCTGACTTTTAATCTCCGTAATGTCACCATTTTTTATTTTATTCAAATACGCATCAATGGGATTGATTTCCAAAACAGGTGTTGGATAATGTGTTTTCAATCGGGACACTTTTCCTGTTCGGGTCATGGTATGCCATTGGTCCCGAACACGGCCCGTAGTCAATATCAACGGATACTCTGAATTTGTTTTTGGCGACGTATTTTCAATGCTTTTTGGAATATTGAAAACCGCTCTTTGCGATGGGGTATAGAATTTTCTATCTTCAAAAAGACGCTTGGTACCCGTGTGCCTGTATTCTTTTACTGGCCATTGGAACGTACCTTCATTTTTTAATCTATCATAATTCAAAAAGGATACATCAATATTTGTGCCTTTGGTCATGACGCAATACTCATTATAGATATCTTCAGAACTGCTATAATTAAACCCACGAAAACCCATTTTTTTAGCAAATTCACAGAATATCTCTACATCGGCTTTGGCTTCTCCCGGCGGCCTCACTTCTTGCGGCAAATAGGACGCTCAGAATTGGTCATTGTGCCTTCCTTTTCCAACCATCCAGCCGCAGGCAATAGCAAATCGGCATAGGCCGCTGTATCCGATTTATGTGAAATATCCTGAACCACCACAAACTTAGCATTTTTCATCGCTTTTTCAATTTGGTGGGTGTTTGGCATACTGACCAGCGGATTGGTACATACAACCCAAACGGCTTTTAGTTTGCCGCTTTCAAGGGCATCAAACATTTCGGTGGCTGTGTAGCCCGCTTTATCCGAAATCTTATCAACGCCCCAAAACTGCGCTACTTCACGTCTGTGTTCCGGGTTCATTAAATCTTTATGGACTGCCAATAAATTCGCCATGCCCCCAACTTCACGGCCGCCCATGGCATTGGGCTGCCCCGTAAGTGAAAATGGCCCAGCACCTGGTTTGCCCACTTGTCCTGTAATAAGCGATAAATTCAACAAGGCAAAATTTTTATCCGTTCCCACGGCGCTTTGATTTAAACCCATGGCCCACATGCTGATAAAGCCCTTTGAAAGTCCAATAATATCAGCTGCTGCCCTGATATCTTTTTCGGGAACGCCACATAATTTTGAAGCTTGCTTTACAGAGGTTGAAAATATTTGCTCTTTCTAATCTTTAAACCCCTCGG
>CAXBNH010000458.1:0-1837 GCA_963976905.1 uncultured Algibacter sp. | reverse complement strand
ATAGATTATCGTAAGTTATTAGATGATAAAACTATAGAAGCTGTTATAATTGCAACACCATTTAATACCCATAGCAAAATTGCTATGGATGCGTTAGATGCTGGTAAACATGTATACTGTGAAAAAACATTGGCAAAAGGGTATGACGGGATTGACAGTTTGTTGAAAAAAGAAAAAGGCTCAGATAGAATATTTCAAACAGGACATCAATACCACAGTTCACGGTTATATACCCATGTGGTTGAATTGATAAAACAAGGAAAAGTTGGCAAAATTTCAGCATTTGAATGTCAATGGAACCGTCATGGTAATTGGAGAAGGCCAGTGCCAGATCCAAAATTTGAAAAAGCAATTAATTGGAGAATGTACAAAGAATTCTCGGGGGGGCTAACTGCCGAATTGAGCTCGCATCAAATAGATTTTGTTAATTGGGTGCTCGATGCAACTCCTGATCAGGTTGTAGGTGTTGGGGGTGTTGATTATTGGAAAGATGGCAGGGAAACTTATGACAATATTCATTTAATTTATAGTTACCCTAATGGTGTTAAGGCAAAATTTACCTGCTTAACGAGCAATGCCAAAAACGGCTATCAAATAAAAGTTTTGGGAGATAAAGGCACGATAATTATTGATACTAAAAAGGCGTGGTTTTACCCAGAAGGTAAAAATAAAAAAGAGATTAAAGAGGTAGATGGTGTTAGCGGTGCCACAGCGCAATGGGATGAGGATAAAGGAATGCCATTAAACGTTGAGCATCTAGACCCTAGCAAACAGGCATTGTTGGATTTTTACGATTCAATAAAAAACAACACTCAACCAAAATCAAATATTATAACAGGAGCAAAAACAGCTATTTGCGTACAAATGGGTTTAGATGCCATGTATGAAAATAGAGTAGTTGATTGGAATTCCAGTATTATACTTTAAAATAAAATATACCTATGGCAAGATTGTTAAAGTTCTTGTTTTTTCTTGTTGCCATTGCTAGTTATTCCCAAACAACCTTACCATCGTTTTTTGGAGATAGTATGGTTTTGCAACAACAGGAACATGTTGCTATATGGGGTTTCGATGTTCCGGATACTCCTATTCAAATTAAAACCACTTGGGGAGAGACAAGTGAAACCGTGGCATCTTCTGAAGGTATTTGGAAAACTACCTTAAAAACGAACAAAGCGTCTTTCGATAGGCATATAATAACAATTAAAGGCACGACTACGGTAACGATAGAAAATGTTTTAGTTGGCGAAGTTTGGTTTTGTTCTGGGCAGTCTAATATGGAAATGCCGCTCAAGGGCTTTAAAACATCTCCAGTAAATAATTCTGAAAAATTTATAAGTACCGCCAACAATCCTAATATCAGATTATTTAATAATAAAAGAAGTGCAAGTCTATTGCCAGAGACAAACGCCAATGGGATTTGGGAAGAATCAACCCTAGCTTCTGCAAGCGAGTTTAGTGCTATTGGTTATATGTTCAGTAAAAAATTATTTGATAATCTTAACATACCCATTGGTATTATTGAATCATCATGGGGAGGCACCCGCATTGAGGCTTGGATACCGGCAGATAGTATATCAAAATATCCGGATATTAAAATTCCTGGGGTTTTACCAATTGATGAAAACAAACAAAAGTTACCATCATTGCTTTATAACGCCATGATTCATCCTTTTAAAAATTATACTATTAAAGGAATTTTGTGGTATCAAGGCGAAAGCAACCGAACCAACCCAAAGCCTTATAAAGATTATATGCGTACTTTGATAAATTCTTGGAGAACCCAATGGAATAATGGCGAGCTTCCATTTTATTTTGTTCAAATAGCGCCGTATGC
>CAXBNH010000457.1:0-1846 GCA_963976905.1 uncultured Algibacter sp. | reverse complement strand
CCAATGTATTTCTGGATAATTGGCGCAAATCCATGCCCCGGCATCATCTTGTGCGCCATTTTCAAAAACCCTTATTTTTTTTAATACCGCTAATAATTCCTCCTTTTTGTGTGTAGATTTATAATCATTTAAAGCCTGCGCCAAGGTATTTGACCCCGCATTAACCACAATGTAAATTAAACGAGGGTCTTCTTTTTCAAAACTTTTAATTAACAGCTTGGAACCTTCAGTGCCTTTGCCCTCGCCAACATCTCCCATTCCGTAACCTGGTTGCCCTGAAGCCACAACAGATTTTAAATAACTTGGCTCTGGCCAACCAGTTGCATGAATTTTTAAATTTTCAAATACCTTTTCATAGCCATCAATAAGATTTTCAAATAATTCTGGATACAGTTTTTGACGTTCAATAAACCTATGTTGACTGTGCAAATATTTTCCGCTTACAGCGATGAGCGCTTCAATATCAAACTCATTAGAACACATGAGCATGTGTGCCATTTGCTGTTCTTCATCTGGCTCATTGCCCATGTCTGCCAATATTATGAGTCTATGCTTTGATGGTTGCCCCACTAAAACCTGTCCAAAACAGATAAGAATGAATACAAAAATTAACTTTAAATGTTTCATAGTTTACTCATCCTTTTTTGCTATTTCAATATCGTCTTTTACCCAATTTGTTATTTGGTTCCAATCCACAATTCCCACTCGATTGGTCCATAATGGGTTTTTGTTTTGTTGTAATGCTTTTTCCGTATAGCTTTCCCAAAAACCTAAAGCTTTTGTTAACTCATCAATAGCCTTTTGTTGATGCTTTTCATCTTTGGTTTCCCGATATAAAGCCACATATGTTGCCCCAGCGATTTTATGGGCATAGTACTTCCCTAAATAAGAAACCGTTTCTATGTCGTTTATGGTGTATTGCAATTCTTTGTTTTTGGAAGCATCCATTGATTTTATAGTTTCCAAAGCGCCATCTGCGAGTTGATGTAATTTTTCAGAAACTTGTAATGGCGTTTTTAAAGACGTGGTGTCATCTGCCAAAGTCATGTTTACATAATCGGGGATGGTTTGATAGCCCGATTTTGGATGTGTACCCAATGTGATAAAACGGTTCACATCATGAAAACCCGTTTCTGTTTCCGCTGGTTTTGGATGGCTAAAACAGCCTTCAATATACCATTGAAAATCCAATCTTCCCCAATGAAACCCAGTTGTTACGGGATAAACCATAGAGGCTTGTTGCCATGCGGAAAGTAACTTATTGGCATCTACATTTGGAAACCGGTCTGCCAACAAATCACTGAATTTATCATTACTTAAAGTGGGGTCATAACTCAATCTGCCCCATAATAGCCATTGGTACCAATGCTTTACAACTTCCAATTGATTAGGTGTTTCTGGATTTTTAGTTAAAAAATCGCGTCCCCAAATCCATTGGTCTGACCCAAAATAAATGCCTTTGGCTACTTCGTGTGGTATATTCTCAATAAACTCTCTAACAAAATCTGGTGCGCCCCATCTAAAATAAAAGGTATCATCATTACGGAGTCCCCAAATGGTTTTCATCCCCTCAATATCTTCCATAAAATTATCCTGCTCATGGTAGGGCTGTTCTGTGGCACTATATATATGTGCTTTGGCATATTTAAAACAGTATAAAAACTCTATATTTTTGGCATCAATGACTTCTTTAAACTTTTCGGCTATCTCTTTGGCACCCGTTTGGTGTTGACGGTGTATAAACGTAAATTTTCTTTCTGGCATTTCTGCCGCCGCATCCATAATACCTTTGGCATAGGTGTCATACGCCCAATTTTCCCTATCTTCTGCAGTTGTCCCATGCAAG
>CAXBNH010000456.1:0-1850 GCA_963976905.1 uncultured Algibacter sp. | reverse complement strand
CTTGGTTCTGAACATATTTCTGAATCACTTCCTTTCCTGCACACAAGCCAACCCTATTTGCATAAAATCCACTTGTCCAAAAATTTCCATAATAATGATTTCATTTCTAGATGTGGACGGAACATCTCTCGAGCTGTTAAACTCTTTATTATTCGTACCAACTTACTTATTGACAATTTTAGGAACACTTTGAATTAGAAAATGAACATGGTTTGACTCATGTCCTAATTTCTATAAATTCAATTTCATAACGTACTGAAATATAGGTACATATATTTGATAAGGTTTTTCCAACATCTTCGGTTTTAACACGCTTTCTATATTTCAAAGGAA
The DNA here is from genome assembly GCA_963976905.1 of uncultured Algibacter sp. Taxonomy (GTDB): domain Bacteria; phylum Bacteroidota; class Bacteroidia; order Flavobacteriales; family Flavobacteriaceae; genus Pseudalgibacter. Next base: position 1,517 of record CAXBNH010000456.1, on the reverse strand, counting down.
ATACCAAATGATACATCAATAAGGTTTTGTTTTGGCTCTTGTATATATGGGCATCATTCACAAATTGAAGATACGCTTTTGCAAAGCGTTATGAAAAACCATCCGTTTTTCAAATTTTTCCTTTGCTACAACCCGAGGAAAGCCTCGGGGAATTCTTTTCGATTAAATAAAGAATCTGATGCATTAGTAGCTTTGGTATCCCAGTTATAATGAGGTTTTACTTCCTGATATGGTTCTCTAATGTTGAAATACGCTAAGGTAAAAATTAAGAGGATAAATAATTTATTCAATTTGATAGTGTTTAAATTAATTTAGGCTTTAATTTTTAAATTTGCCCATCATTTTTCTAAATAGATTGTAAACAAAATGATTTGTTTTTGCATAATGGAAAGCAATGACGCAGACTATTACCATGAAAAACAAAGCACCTATAATAGCTTCACAAGGTTCTAGTGATTTGCTTAAATATTTTTTGAGCCCAAAGCCCGTATAACTGCCATAAAGTATTATAAAATGAATCACATAAATAGATAGCGTTTTTTCGCCAATTCTTGCTACAATAGATTGTTTTAAAAAACGTTCCAAAGCATAAAAAACACCAAACAAAATAAGCACATTTCCTAATCTGGTAAACAGGTAATTGTAGTAAGCACTCATTTTTAATAATTCAATATCTGTAATATAATATAATTTTATAAGTAACCAAGATGACTGATTGATCAATAGATAACCAACTACAAAAAAGGCAATGATACTTACCAATTTAAAACGGTCGCGGTGTACATGCCTAAAAAACACCGTGGATATAAAAGCACCGAATGCAGAAAAACCAAACCATGGTAGAATTGTAAATACAGAACCATTGGATTTGTTCATGTAATTTGCAATAAATTTAGGGGTATGTTCTAAAGTCAAATCTCTATAAAGCGGTTCAGAAACAAAACACAGACATCCTAAACAAAAAAGCACCACAGAAAAAATATAGCTGTGATTTTTGAATACCATATGCAAACCAACCAATAAAATTAATGATAGCCCAATGCATTGCAACACATCAACGACCAAAAAATATGAGTTGAAATGCCCTTGAAGCCAACTAAAAACATTGATTCGTAAACTGTAACCAATAGCTAATAATAACAACCCTCTAAAAATCCCTTTTTTGATTCTAGCTTTATCATCGCCTTTGGCATTGGCGCGCAATAACAAATAGGCAAATACCAAACCTGAAATTGTGAAAAACATTGGAGCCGTAATGCCCCTAAAACAAGACCAGACGTTGTAAGCGGTATAATCTTCACTTTTATAAACGGGGTCTAACAACGTATCGATAAAATGCCCTTGAAGCATCATTAAAATAGCAAACGCCCTTACGGCATCTATAAAATATAAACGATTTGATTGCAATTTAAGTGGGTTTGGTCAGGATAAATATAGTGCTAAAGATTTGAAAAACACAAAATTGTTTTGCTTATGAATTATCTTTTAGAGCTATTGGTATTTAGTAATATTCATAA
>CAXBNH010000455.1:0-1856 GCA_963976905.1 uncultured Algibacter sp. | reverse complement strand
CTTGTTCAAAGTTGGGTCATCTTCTATTATTAAAACTTTCATAAATGCAAAACTACTGATTTAGATGATTATTGTTTCTTGTGTGGTGGCAAAAAATGGCTCTTTAGGTTTTGTGAAGCGTTGGCTTGTGTGTCGGGCAAAACCCAATGTGCCATTTGCGGGTCGGCATAAAATTGAATTAAAAAAATGTGCGGTGGGGAAAATAAAAAATACAGAAGGGTTGGGCAATGAGTGTCGGGTTACTTGTTGTCCTGTTTTAATATGGTTTGTATTTCTTTGGTCACTTGTCAAAATGGTTTACTTTTTCTGTTTTTGTCCGTCCGTTTGTCGTTGCACGGTCGTCTGTTACACTGTTCGTTAAGATACATGGTTTACAAAGTTAAAGATACATGAGTTACACTAATTTTTGATAAACTTTAATTGATGTTTCATTCTCTTTTCTTGATTTCTCGTCAACGAATCCTAAAAATACACTTCTGTAGTATATCTCCCAAATTCCATTTCCTTTGTTTCTTAAACCTACATATTTTCCTTTTAAAGATACTGTCAAGTATACCCAAAATTTGGAGCCCCACCTAAGGGCTCCGTTTTGGGTTACGACTTGAACCTTCATGTCCGAATCGTATTCAAAATCACGTATCTTTTCAGGAAAAGGACGAGTAGAATAGGTGTGTATTTCTCCTGGAGTTTTCATCTCTAAAGCTTCATGTGGTCGCTCATGATTATACTCCTTTATAAACCTATTTAAACTCCTTTGTTGAGCCTTTAAATCGTATGCCGAGGGTCTAGCGCAAGCAGCTTTTAAATCACGGTGCATTCGCTCATGTCTTCCATTTTGATCCGGTCGTCCTGGGTCAGAATATACCGGCATAATTCCGAGGTCAATTAACCAATAAGATAGCTTAGTAAAACGATTTTGAGACTGAGCGGAACCAAACGGACTTCCATTATCGGTGTGCAATTGTTGTGGAATACCATAGATCCTGAAAACCCTTGTCAGCTCTGTCTTTACGTTCTTTGTATTTTCATGATAGTGTCCTTTTGCAGAGAATATGTATCTACTTTTTGAATCGGCAACTGTGAGTGTATGGCAGTACTTTTTATTGCCCATATAGAACTTTCCTTTATAGTCTGCACTCCAAATTTCATTACACTTTTTAGGGTCAAAAATTGGGTTGATAGGTTGGATTCTTTTGTGCCTTTTCTGAGGTTTAACTAAGCCGTTCTTCTTTAAAATATTGTGCACAGTTACCACTGAAGGAATGTCTTCCGCAAGTATATTTTTAAACAATAGAATTCTGATTTTTTTAGCTCCCCAAAGCGGCTTTTTTTCTTTCCAACTTAAGATGTTTTTCACTACTTCATCTGAAGTTTGACTTGGATGACTTTTAGGCGTTTTTTTACGTTCAATTAATCCTTCAAGTCCAAATTTTTCAAACCGATCTATCAATCGATAGGCAGTTGTTCTTGAAATTTCAAACGATTTACAAAGTTCTGTGATGCTGTGTTTCTGAGTTCGCCACGCACTGATAAATTCTACTTTCTGTTCCATAGTTGTTTTTACTTTCCAAGGCATGATAATCTGTTTTGATGTCCAGATTATACGTCCTAAAAGTGTAAACTATGTTCCTTTAACTTTGTAACTTATGTTTGTTTAACGCACCCACTTGCTGCCAACATCCGAATAAAGCGAAAGGTACGTTTATCTACCTTATGTCATTAGGACGTATGTTTTTTTATTAATCGCATAAAAATTAACCATAAAATCAATTAATAGTTGTTTTTTGTTTAGTTTATTAACGCTGATCTTTTCGAATCAAAATTTGTGAAGTTACTTCAAAAAGCAATCATCCATT
>CAXBNH010000454.1:0-1879 GCA_963976905.1 uncultured Algibacter sp. | reverse complement strand
ATATTTGCATTTGTTTCTGGACGTACAGATTTTTCAGATTACCTCAACATAATGTATATACCAAACATAGGTGAAATTACTATTTACATAGCGGCCTTTGTAGGGGCACTTATTGGATTCTTATGGTATAACACTTATCCGGCACAAGTGTTCATGGGTGATACGGGAAGTTTAACTATTGGTGGTATTATAGCGGTTATAGCCATTGCAGTTCGAAAAGAATGGCTGATTCCTGTTCTATGTGGTGTTTTTTTAGCTGAAAATTTATCGGTAGTGATGCAAGTGAGTTGGTTTAAATACACCAAAAAGAAATATGGCGAAGGCAGGCGCATTTTTAAAATGTCGCCGTTGCACCACCACTATCAAAAAATAGGATATCATGAAAGTAAAATAGTGACACGTTTTTGGATTGTAGGCATATTGCTGGCGATTTTGTCCATAGTGACTTTGAAGATTCGATAAAAAAAGAATTACGATTTACGATTCAGTAAAAATGAACATTAAAACTAATGAGGATATATCGTGATATCAAGATAGAAAACACATATTAATATGAAAGAAGTAATTAAAGAATAGAACTAAAAAATTTGCTTCGGATTGTTGGGGTTTGTGTACAAAGTTCCCTATGTCATCAATAAATAACGATGAGAAACCGTAAGCCATGAATCGTAAAACGTAATTCTAAAATCGTAAATTTTAAATGAGATTAGTCATATTAGGCGGAGGAGAAAGCGGTGTCGGCACAGCGCTTTTAGGAAAAGAAAAAGGATACGACGTATTTGTTTCCGATAAGGGAAAAATTAAAGAAAAATATAAAGACGTTCTTATACATAATGCTATTGAATGGGAAGATGAAAGGCATTCGGAAGAAAAAATCCTGAATGCAGACATCATCATGAAAAGTCCGGGAATTCCTGATAAGTCACCTTTGGTAAAACAAATACGTGCAAAAGGGATTTTGGTAGTTTCAGAAATTGAATTTGCTTCCAAATTTACCGATGCCATCATCGTGGGGATTACGGGGAGTAATGGAAAAACCACGACAGCCACGTTAACGCATCATATTCTAAAGCAAGAATTAAATGTGGGATTGGCGGGAAACATCGGCGATAGTTTTGCAAAACAGATTTTGGAAAAGAACCATCCAAATTATGTGTTGGAAATCAGCAGTTTTCAGTTGGATGATATTTTGGATTTTAAACCTCACATCGCAGTCATAACAAATATTACGCCCGATCATTTGGACAGATATGAGTATCAATTTGAAAATTATATTACATCTAAATTCAGGATTGCAGAAAATCAAACAAAAGACGATTATTTGATTTATGATGCTGATGATGAAGTAATTGTGAATCATTTAAAAACACATCCCGTTCAAGCCAGATTATTGCCATTTTCATTAACAAAAACCATTGAAAACGGCGCGTATTTAGATAAAGAGAATATTATAACAAACATAGATAACAATCAGATAATTATGCCAACAGCAAACTTAGCATTAGAGGGAAAACACAACGTTAAAAACGCTATGGCGGCTTCAACCGTAGCGCATTTATTGAAAATCAGAAAGCAGACCATTCGGGAAAGTTTGGAGAATTTTCAAGGCGTTGAACACCGACTGGAACACGTGGTAAAAATCAATAAAGTACAATACATCAACGACTCAAAAGCCACGAATGTTAATGCAACATATTATGCTTTGGAAAGTATGGATGCGCCTACCGTTTGGATTGTTGGCGGACAAGACAAAGGCAATAATTATGAAGAGTTGTTTTCGTTTGTGAATGAGAAAGTAAAAGCTATCATTTGTTTGGGAGTTGACAATGAAAAACTACTGAACACTTTTGGCGGTATGGTAGATACTATTGTGGAAACC
>CAXBNH010000453.1:0-1894 GCA_963976905.1 uncultured Algibacter sp. | reverse complement strand
GAAAACTTGTCAAAAAATAACTCAGTTTCTTTTTAGGCCAACAAGTTTGGCAACATATTTCCCTAAAACATCAAATTCTAAATTTACAACCGTTCCTTTTTCAAACGTGTTAAAATTTGTGTGTTCGTAAGTGTAAGGTATAATGGCAACACTAAAACTATCTTTTTGGGAATTAACCACCGTTAAACTCGTGCCGTTTACGGTTATAGAGCCTTTTTCTATAGTGATGTTGTTTAGTTGGGAATCATAAGTAAAGGTAAACACCCAGCTACCATTGGCTGCTTCAATATTGGTGCAAACCGCCGTTTGGTCCACGTGGCCTTGAACAATATGCCCGTCCAACCGGTCGCCAAGTTTCATGGCGCGTTCCAAATTCACGGCATCGTTTATTTTAAGGTGCACAAGATTCGTTTTTTCTAAGGTTTCTTTTATAGCAGTAACGGTATATTCATCTTTATTAATAGCAACAACCGTTAAGCAAACGCCATTATGGGCAACGCTTTGGTCTATTTTCAATTCAGGTGTCAAACTGCTTTTTATGGAGATATGAAGATTGTCCAATTCTTTTTTTAAATCACTAACCACGCCCATATCTTCAATAATTCCCGTAAACATATTATTATCTGTTTATTTAGTTAAATTTGCAATTCTTAATGCGCATCAAAATTACAAACAAAAGTTATCAATCTTAATGAAGAACGCAGAAAATATAATAGTAGGGATATCCGTAGGCGATTTAAACGGTATTGGAGGAGAAATCATTTTAAAGACTTTTGAAGATTCCAGAATGCTGGAATTCTGTACGCCCGTGGTTTTTGCCTCGGTCAAAACGATGGCATTTTTTAAAAATCACTTTAATTCTGAAATCAATTTCAATGTCATTAACGACATTAAGCAATTGGTATCTGGAAAAATGAATGTGCTAAATTGTTGGAATGAGCCTGTTCAGATTGATTTTGGAAAAGAGGATTTGAAAATAGGGGAATACGCTATAAAATCATTGGAGGCAGCAACCAAAGCGTTAAAAGAAAATGACATTGATGTTTTGGTAACAGGACCTATAAACAAGCATAACATTCAATCTGAAAAGTTTAAGTTCCCAGGCCATACCGATTACTTGGCCCAAGAATTGGAAGGCGATAGTTTGATGTTTATGGTAACCAATACGTTACGGGTTGGGTTGCTTACGGATCATGTGCCTGTGAAAGACGTTGCAAATCATATCACTTCAGAATTGATCCAGAAAAAAATAAATACGGTTTACAAATCGCTCCAACAAGATTTTGGTATCCAACGTCCAAAAATTGCTGTTTTGGGCATCAACCCACATACTGGTGACAATGGTGTGATTGGAAATGAAGACGATACGGTTTTAAGGCCAACATTACAGAAAATAAAAGAAACTGGAAAATTGGTTTACGGCCCGTATGCGGCCGATAGTTTTTTTGGCTCTAATAATTATAAAAATTTTGATGCCATTATTGCGTCCTATCATGATCAAGGTCTGATTCCTTTTAAAACCTTATCTTTTGGGCAAGGCGTAAATTATACGGCAGGCTTGAACAAAGTAAGAACCTCGCCAGATCACGGCACGGCTTATGAAATTGCAGGCCAAGGCATCGCTGATGAAAACTCATTTAAAGAGGCTGTTTTTGCTGCTATTGAAATATTCAAAAACCGTTCTGAATATGAAGAACTCACTTCAAACCCCTTAAAAAAGGCCCCAAAAAGCGAACGTCGCTAAAGACTTGATTTTTAATAAAACGCATGGGAAAACAAGCGCTTTAAAGATATAAACAAAAAAATGTTTATAAATACGGCGCATTAATAAAAATTTGTATATTTGCAGGCTCAAAATAGATGTGATAATGAAGCCTTTAAAAGAGTTTACAAT
>CAXBNH010000452.1:0-1929 GCA_963976905.1 uncultured Algibacter sp. | reverse complement strand
GCCTATTTATTTGATATTTTTCAATAATTTGCACATCCTTTTGCAGTATTCACTTCCCAAACACCGTTTAAGATTTCATTTTTATGATTTTAAAATCCCTTTCGCTACTTAACTATAAGAATTTTGATAGCAAATCATTCGCCTTCAACGATAAAATAAATTGTATTGTTGGCAACAATGGCATAGGCAAAACCAATGTGCTGGATGCTATTTATCATCTGTCTTTCGGAAAAAGCTATTTTAATCCCATAGCGACGCAAAACATTAAACATGATGAAGATTTTTTTGTGGTGAATGGCGATTACATTAAAAGCGACACGCCCGAAAAAGTAATTGTGAGCTTAAAGCGCGGACAAAAAAAGGTCATAAAACGAAACGGAAAACCTTATGAAAAGTTTAGCGAACACATCGGTTTTTTACCTTTGGTGATTATTTCGCCCGCCGATAGGGATTTGATTATTGAAGGCAGCGACACCCGCCGAAAATTTATTGATAGCGTGATTTCGCAAAGCGACAAAACTTATCTGGAACATTTGATACGCTACAACAAAGTATTGGCACAGCGCAATGCCCTTTTAAAATATTTTGCTTTAAACCATACCTTTAATAAAGACACTTTAGACATTTACAACAATCAACTAGATGACTATGGCACAACCGTTTTTGAAAAACGCCGTGCCTTTTTAGAAACCTTTATCCCTATTTTCAAATTGCGTTATGAATCTATCAGCAACGGAAAAGACGCTGTGGATTTGGTTTATGAAAGCCATTTGTTTGAAGACTCTTTAAATAATTTGCTAAAAAACGCCATCAATAAAGACAAAGCCCTGCAATACACGAGCGTAGGCACCCATAAAGACGATTTGCATTTTAATATTGACACCCATCCCATCAAGAAATTTGGAAGTCAAGGGCAACAAAAATCATTTTTAATCGCTTTAAAATTGGCACAATTTGATTTTATAAAGGCACAAAGCCACGTGAACCCTATTTTATTGTTAGATGATATTTTTGACAAATTGGACGAACAGCGCGTGTCACAAATCATCAAATTGGTGGATGATGAAAATTTTGGACAAATTTTTATTAGTGATACCCATGCAGAACGCACTGAAAATGCCGTGAAAAAAGTGCATCAGTCTTATGAGATTTTTAAACTGTAAGTATTTTGATAAATCTTGAAAAACATTACAACACACTTTATGAAGCATCTATTAAAAAAATTTTAGATGATGATTATGACATTGATGACATGATAAATGCATCTTCAGATAATCGGTTCGGAATTACATTGCTTATCAGGCCGCCTCTCGAAATAAAAAACAACATTCAAACATTCATCAATCAGCTTAAAACCGTAGCACCCAATCAATATTATTATGATAATTCTGATATCCATATTACGGTTATGTCAATCATCTCATGCTATAACGGTTTTCAATTAAAAAACATCGAGCTATCAGAATACATAAAAACCATTAAGAAAAGTTTGATGGACAATGCTAATATTGAAATCACACTTAAAGGCATTACCGCTTCGCCTTCTTGTATCATGGTTCAAGGTTTTATAAATAATGAATCTTTAAATTTGATACGAAACAATTTAAGGGAACATTTCAAAAACACGAACTTGCAGCAAAGCATTGACCAACGTTACACCATACAAACCGCTCATACAACCGTGGTTCGTTTTAGAGAAAAACTGATTGATAAGTCAAAATTTCTAAAAATAATCAATGAGTTTAAGAATTATGAATTTGGCACTTTTAAAGCTGATACCATAGAATTAGTATATAATGACTGGTACCAAAAAGAAGCGCATGTAAAAAAGCTGTTTGAATTCAGTATATAAAATACTCCCCCAAAAAAAACCAATTAGTTTGCCACTTGACTTTGTAAAAAATTTCAACTACCTTCGTTTAACGTCGG
>CAXBNH010000451.1:0-1944 GCA_963976905.1 uncultured Algibacter sp. | reverse complement strand
CAACGTGAAGCTTTTATGATGAACCGTGTGGAAGGCAAACGATTTAAAGAAATTGCCGAGATTTTGGATATTTCGACCAAAGCGGTTGAAAAACGTATTTATGGAGCTTTGGAAAAATTGCGGAAGGATATTAAGGAGTTGTAAGGTTAGAAAACTAAACTTTGAAACTTTTTTTCAAAACAAGGGTAGGAAAAAATAAAAGTTAACTGTTATATCATTGAACACAAAATCATGAACAGAGAAGCACTCATATCGAAATGGCTGGATAACAATCTAAGCGACCAAGAACTTGAAGCGTTTAAAATGCTTGAAGACTATGATGATTTAGTGAAGTTAAACACTGTTTTACAATCTTTTAAAGCAGATGATTACGATACTTCTGCAGCATTGGAAAACGTGTTGTCCAAAATTAAAAGTGAAAAAGCGCAACCAAAAACACATTGGTTCAAACCATTGATGCGTGTTGCTGCTCTACTCGCTATTTGCTTTGGTCTGTATTATTTCACAACCACTTTAGACACTAAAATTTCAACGGAGTTTGCAAAAAAAACAACCATAGAATTACCGGATGCCTCTAGTGTTTCCCTTAACGCAAAATCATGTTTGGCATACAATAAAACCCATTGGGATAAAGCACGTGATGTAGAACTTGAAGGCGAAGCTTTTTTTAAGGTCGCCAAAGGGTCTTCATTTAACGTGATAACAAAATCAGGAACCGTAACGGTTTATGGTACGCAGTTTAATGTAAAACAACGAGACCATTATTTTGAGGTTATTTGCTACGAAGGATTAGTTGGCGTTACTTACAACTCTCACGAAACGAAGTTAAAACCTGGCGACAGTTTTTTAATTATCGACGGGAAAAGGATTGCTAAAGAAAAAGAAAACCGCTCAACACCTTCGTGGCTAAATAACGAAAGCACCTTTAAAAGCATCCCTTACAAAGCCGTTATTACCGAATTTGAAAGACAATATGGCGTTGATATTACCTTAACGAACATCGATTCCAACCAATTATTTACAGGTAGTTTTGCGCACGATAATTTAGAGGTTGCGATAAAATCCATTGCCGTACCTTTACACCTAACCTATAGTAAATCCAATAATACCATCATCTTAAAACGTGAGTAGCAAAGGATGCCTTTCTCTTTTTGTTGTAGTGTTTTTTTTGAATGTTTTTAATCTAAAAGCGCAAACCATTCAAAAAGAAAAACAATCGCTTTCTTCTGTTTTAAAAATTCTGGAAACCCGGTACGGCATTAGTTTTTCCTATGTAGATGATACTATTAAAGATAAAATATGTTTCGTTCCTCAAATAGATTTAACCGTTGGAGTAGCCTTGGAAATTCTTGAAAACGAAACCGAACTGGATTTTGAATTATTAAACAATCGATTTGTTGCCATTAAAACCCCGAACCAAGAAAACAAACCATTTATCACACAACGACTGGAAGAAGTTGTGGTTTCCAACTATCTTACTGCGGGCATTACCAAACTAAACGATGGAACGATTGCCCTAAAACCTGATACTTTTGGTATTTTACCAGGGTTGATTGAACCCGATGTATTACAGACCATTCAAGCGTTACCAGGTGTTTTAAGTTCCGACGAAACGGTTTCAAACATCAATGTCCGCGGTGGCACGCATGACCAAAACCTGATACTTTGGGATGGCATAAAAATGTACCAATCGGGACACTTTTTCGGTCTTATTTCTGCTTTCAACCCGTATACCACCAAACAAGTGAATGTGTCTAAAAACGGCACGAGTGCCAAGTTTGGCGATGGTATTTCCAGCGTCATCGATATGCAGCTTTCTGATGATTTAGATCAAGAATTTAAAGGCGGATTTGGTTTTAATCTCATCAATGCGCACACTTATACCAAAGTCCCTTTATCGAAAAACGCCGAATTACAACTTTCTGCTCGCCGCTCCATCACAGA
>CAXBNH010000450.1:0-1968 GCA_963976905.1 uncultured Algibacter sp. | reverse complement strand
TAAAGAGTTGTTGACCGAGGAACAGTACAACCAGCCACACCCAAATCCCGCGAATTCTTATGGCGATACCTATGGCGCCCATCGTGAATATTTGGAGTTTGATGTGCAGCAGCATCAAGAATTAAAATCTTATTGTGAGGATATTGGTATTACCTATTCCACTTCGGTTTGGGACCTCACTTCTGCTAAAGAAATAGCATCTTTAAACCCAGATTTTATTAAGATTCCTTCAGCTTGTAACAATAATGTGGCCATGTTGGAATGGTTGTGTAAAAACTATCGAGGCGAATTGCATATTTCAACCGGCATGACTACCAAAAATGAAATTGATGATTTGGTTGATTTTTTCAAAAAGCATAACCGAAATAAAGATTTAGTGCTTTACAATTGCACGTCAGGTTATCCAGTGCCGTTTGAAGATGTGTGCCTTTTGGATATCAATATTTTGATTGAAAAATATAAAGAAGATGTGAAGCATATTGGCTTTTCCGGTCATCATTTGGGCATAGCGGTAGATGTAGCCGCCTATACATTGGGGGCAAATATCATTGAACGCCACTACACCATTGATAGAACATGGAAAGGAACGGACCATGCCGCATCCTTGGAAACTATGGGTTTGCGTAAATTATCGAGAGATGTCCATGCGGTTTATAAAGCTTTGAATTATAAAAAACAAGATATTTTGCCCATTGAACAAGTGCAACGTGATAAGTTGAAAAACCAAAAAGTATAAACATGTTTTCATCAAATAAAATCAGGTTGTTTTGGTGGAACGAAATCAAGATTCAAAAAAAAACCAAAGAGAATTATGGCGACCTTTTAGGTAAATACCTTGTTGAAAAAATATCCGGAAAAGAAGTTGTTTGGAGCAAACCAAATCGGTTTTCGCTTAATGATTTTTTCAATCCCATTTATGTCACTATTGGAAGTATTCTAACTCATGTGAACAATAAATGTGTGATTTGGGGAAGCGGCATCATTTCAAAAGCATATCCCATTAAAAAAGCAAAGTTTTTAGCGGTTCGTGGCCCACAGACCAGACGGCATTTATTAAATCAAGGCTACAACGTGCCCGAAATTTATGGCGACCCCGCGCTCTTATTGCCTAATTATTACCATCCGAAAATTGAAAAGGCATATCAAATAGGTGTCATTCCGCATTACAACGATTTTAAAAAAGTAAGCCATTTTTATAGTAATAGCCCTGATATAATGCTGATTGATTTGATGACGAATGACGTAGAAAAAACCACCAATCAGTTTTTAAAATGTGAAAAAATTGTCTCATCATCATTGCACGGCCTTATTGTAGCGCATGCCTACGGAATACCAGCGGTATGGCAAAAATTTTCCGATGACGTTTTTGGCGATGACATCAAATACCAAGATTATTTTGAATCCGTTGGAATACCAAGTTACAAATCGGATATTGTAAACACCAAAATGACTATGGAAGCGTTGCAAAACCTTTTCAATGAGAAACAATCACGTCCTAAACAAGGTGTTATTGAAGCATTATGTGAAAAATTGATGCTCGTTTGTCCATTTAAAAGTTAATAATGAAGCAGAAAAAAGTATTTGTTTTTTTCCCTGATGGCGTTGGTTTGAGAAACTTTGCCTTTACCAATTATAAAAAAATAGGCGAAAATATGGGTTTTGATATCACGTATTGGAACAATACTATTTTTTCATTAAAGGAGCATTTAGGCTTTAAGGAAGTTAAAATTGAAGACCACACCAGCCACCCGTTATTGCCCATATATTCCCGGGCAAGAAAGCGCGCAGAACTCAATGTATCTCGGGATAAATTCAATGACGATGTGTACCCAACATACAAGTTTCCTTTCAATTATAAAGGGTTTAAAAATGCATTCAAAACTATGTTTGTCAAATTGTTGGTCGGTCTGCATTCCTCTGAAAAAGGCATCGTAAAACTCCGAAAAACAATCCATAAATTAGAGCGTT
>CAXBNH010000449.1:0-1975 GCA_963976905.1 uncultured Algibacter sp. | reverse complement strand
GTCTATAAAATCTTTCTAATTTTGAATAAAAGAATAATCAAAATCAACCTTGGGTAAATTGATTCTAACAATACCTCCAAAATTAGTTTTTGTGGCACGTTCTCCTTTATCTTTTTTGAAGTTAAGCGTTAATGCATTTTGGCTAAATGTAAAAAACTTATAAACTAATCCGAAAACCAAACCTGCAATAGCCAACCAAAGCAATCTATTATAAATAATAACCCCTTCTATTGGTAAATGCAGTTCGTTTCTCTCAGAAACTGTCCAATACCGTGTATAATAATTTGAAGCGGATGCGCCAAAAGGATCTAACATGGCTGCTAAAAGTCTATGGTCAGGATCCGTCAATAAACTCTCCATGAGTCCTTGAACAAACAGTAATAAAATAATAGTAATAAATCCCGCTGCAATATTTCTGGTAAATGTGACTACTGCAAAAACAATAGCTCCAAACAATAAAATATTAGGTAAAATATATACTGTGTATGCGCTTAAATACGATCTAAAACTAAATGAAGTAACAATATCAGAATTTGTGCCCGGTAATCTAAAACCAATAAATAAGGCTACCCCAATTACCAATACTATGATTGTTACTATAACAATGGCACTGAAAAATTTTGCAAATAAATAGTTGGCCTTTGTAAATGGATATGAATACAGAATAGTATGCATGTCACTTTTAAAATCTCTATAAATTGAAACACCTATAATGGATGGAAACAAAAAGAAAATCAAGACAGACATGGTATTAAAAAGGGCTGTTACCCCTGATGGCGAATTAACTACGTTGGAAGACCCTGTAGTTACCGTAACACTATCAAAAATACCTGCTGAGCTCGCTGCGATAAGTAAAGCTATAATAAAGAAAATAGCAGCATATATATAGAAAGCCGGCTTTTTAAACCAGTACTTCAACTCATAAAAAAATATTGTAGAAAACATATGTGTCCTTTTTAAATTAATCAAAAAGCTTTTAAGCAAGAATTGGTTCCTCTTGTTTTAAAGCAATAAAATACACATCGTCCAATTGTGGATTTGCCAATTGAAAATCATCTGCCGGTTTTTCCATGGCATGTACCCTTATGTTTAAGGTGTTATCTTGATTATAATTAGAAGATAAAACGTTGTACGCAGCTTCCATGGCTTCCAAATCATTGCGCTCAATAATTTTGGTCCAAATTTGTCCTTTAATTTCTGCCGTTGCCTCTGTTGGTGTGGTATGTTTTAAAATACGTCCACCATTTAAAATGGCCATTTCATTACAAAGCTCTTTTACATCATCAACTATATGTGTTGAAAAAATAACAGTGCAATTGGTACCAACTTCACGTAAAACATTTAAAAACCGATGGCGTTCTGCAGGATCTAAACCAGCTGTGGGTTCATCAACTATAATTAATTTTGGGTTGTTCAATAGTAATTGAGCAATTCCAAAACGCTGTTTCATGCCGCCGGAATAACCCGCTACATCTTTTTTTCTAACATCGTACAAATTGGTGATTTCCAATACTTCTTTCACCAAAGCTTCTCTATCTGATTTAGAACTTACGCCTTTTAAGGTTGCGAAATAATCAAGTAATTTCTCAGCCGACATTTTTGGATAAACCCCAAAAGATTGCGGTAAATACCCCAAAACTTTGCGAAGTGCCATGTTGTCTTCAAGTATGTTAATATCCCCAAATTGAATAGAACCAGAATCAGGACTTTGTAAGGTAGCAATAGTACGCATCAAAGAGGATTTTCCAGCACCGTTAGGGCCCAATAACCCAAACATACCACTTCCTATTTCTAAATTTAAATTATCAATGGCTTTAACGCCATTTTTATAAGTTTTTGTTAAATCTTTGATGGTTAGCTTCATTTGATTCTTCTTTAAATTAAATATTATTTCAAATTAGTATTAAAAGGATGTGCTTTGTTACAAATTATTTTTAAGGATGAACTGATTTAAACTTTTTTGATTGAAGCGAAA
>CAXBNH010000448.1:0-1992 GCA_963976905.1 uncultured Algibacter sp. | reverse complement strand
ATTATCTGCTTGTTCAAGAATGTCCGTAAATTGTTTTTCTGTTTCCATATCGGGACAAGCCATCATAGTACTTACAAATTTAGACAATGTAATCCTATTGCCCTCTTCCATTTTATAAGATGCACTGAAATTATTACAACTATTGTTTCCAAACACGCGATTATCTTCAGTAGAAAAGGAAATAAAAGATTTTTCATCATCTATATCTTTACCCATTAATTTTATCAATTTCCATTTGGTATCGGTAAATGTAATTCTGTTTTTACTTAAGACATATTTATTAGCCAAGTCACCTGTGATTTTATTTCCAGATTTATCTAAATGAAATAAGATATTTTCCCCAACATAATAAGGGTTTCTATCAGCATCGGATAGGATAATTTTTTGTCCGCCAGCATCCCATTTAAAAGTGCCTTGGGTTTTAAAAGCGCTATCGTTTTTACCTAAATACACTTCTTCAAGTAGATAGCTTGCGTCTTCATTTAGTGTTAAAGCTGTTTTTATGCCTTCACAATCGGCGCAAGGTAATGTCCCTTTATAGGCTCCTTTCCAATCTAAAGCATTTTTACTTGTGTGCGCTAAATCAACGGTTTCTGTTTGGACATTGTTTTCTGAAGTAGTTCCAACTGCTTTTTTCTTATCAGAATTGCAACTTGTGATTAACAGTACGGTAATTACAGCTATTTGTAAGGTCATTTTTTTGATCATGGAGTGTTTTTTAAAGTAAATACGTTCAAAACTTAAACCTTGGATGATTCAAATATTGGGTTAACACCTTTTTAACTAATCTGCAATCCATTTGCAACGTTGTCACTACTTGGATTTACAAAAACCAATTTACCTTTCGCTGTTTCGGTCATTAAGATCATACCTTGGCTTTCTACACCACGCAACGCTCTTGGCGCAAGATTTACCAAAACGGTTACTTGTTTTCCAATAATTTCTTCGGGAGAAAAACTTTCTGCAATACCAGAAACTATGGTGCGCACATCAATGCCCGTATCCACTTTTAATACCAATAATTTTTTGGCTTTTGGCATTTTTTCGGCTTCCAGAATAGTGCCCACACGCATATCCAATTTGGCAAAATCATCAAAGGTAATGGTTTCTTTTTGAGGTTCTACCGTTTTGCTAGCTGCTTCGTTTGCTTTTTTACTGGCTTCCAATTTATCGAGTTGTTGTTGGATGGTTTCGTCTTCTACTTTGGAGAATAACAGTTCGGCTTCTCCGATTTTGTGGCCAGCTGGGAGTAAAACTTCTTTTGTGCTTACTTCGTTCCAAGATAATGCGTCATTGCGAGACTCATATTTATGAGTTGAGGCAATCTGTTCCTTTAAAGAGATAACCACGTCGCTACTCTCCTCGTTATGACGTAGTCCAAGGATTCCCTTTAATTTTTCAGAAGTAAATGGTAAGAACGGTTCGCTTAAAGTGGCTAATGCCGATGCTATTTGAAGTGCGACATACATGATGGTTTTAGTACGTGATTCATCTACTTTAATAACTTTCCAAGGTTCGGCATCTGCTAAATATTTATTTCCTAAACGCGCTAAATTCATCAATTCTTGTCCGGCTTCCCTAAAACGGTAACGCTCAATGGAACTGGCAATAACATCAGGATAGGCTTTTAATGCTGCTAAAGTTTCTTCATCTACTTGAAGTAATTCCGAAGGTTCTGGAACAACGCCTTCATAATATTTATTGGTCAATACCACCACACGGTTGATAAAATTACCAAAAATAGCCACCAATTCGTTGTTGTTTCTCGCTTGAAAATCTTTCCACGTGAAATCATTGTCCTTGGTTTCGGGTGCATTGGCCGTCAATACATAACGCAACACATCTTGCTGACCCGGAAATTCTTTTAAATATTCTGGTAACCAAACTGCCCAATTTTTAGAGGTTGATAATTTATTGCCTTCTAAATTCAAAAACTCGTTGGCTGGTACGTTATCTGGCAAAATATAAGAACCTTCTGCTTTTAGCATTGCT
>CAXBNH010000447.1:0-2013 GCA_963976905.1 uncultured Algibacter sp. | reverse complement strand
CTTGTTGGCATAATAGAACGGTTTTAATGGAAAGGGACTATCTGTGTTTATGATTTAAAATGATAGTCCCTGACCTGATTTGACTTTCGTTCTACAAATTTGAATAGGTTTATTGAATTTTATTCCCCAGTACGACCGTACTACGGTCAAAATTTAACATCTTGAAATTTGACGGGTTTTGTAGTGTTTTGGTGCTTCTAATTTAGAAACGGTGTGCTAAATCATATCAAATTATATGAAGACGGCTTCCAAAATCAAAAGACCGTAGGTCAACCGTAGTACGGTCTTTTGTTAACAGTAAAATAGCTTGTTATTCTTCGCTTTTGTCCATTTCAATGAGTAGCGATGTAGAGAGCTCATCGAGAAATAGCGTTCTACTATTCTTTCTGTTTTTGATGTCCTGATAGGTTTTGTAGATGTCCTTTGGCTCTAAATCAAATAGCTGTTGCATTTTTTTGGAAACCTGCATTATGGCTTGATTGTCCTGTTTGCCCAATCCCTTTGAGCATAGCGCATATACCAATTCCACATAATCTGTATTTGAAAATGGCCAATGAATCTTTTCAATTGGTTTAGCACCATTTAATTTGCCGTTTAATCCATTCCGAATTCGATGCTTTTTTTCATCCAAATAAATCACTAACAAATCATACGCCTTGTATTTGCCAAGCAGCATATCCCTTGGTGTGCAAAACTCTGGATCTTGAAAGTAAAACTTGGAAGTTGTGATATGGAATGTTTCGAGATAATCTCTGGTGTAATATTCCTTGTCAAAATGGGTAGCACCGGAATTTACATAACGTCCAAAATCGATATTGTACAGGAAGAAGCGATTTATTTTGCTGATTTTCTTTTTAATCGATTTTAGTTGGGCATCCTTATCGCCCTTTGGAAGTTGAATCTCAAACGAATGTATTTCTGAAAAGTAGATGAGCTTTATAAGAGGAACCTGCTTTACCTTTTTAAAGAAATTTATTTCATCTTGTATCGTCTGAAATTTAGTGTCAATGATTTCCCTTTTGTAAGAACTCAATAGTTTGCGACAGGCTTTGATGGAAAGATATGCCTGTTCTAAAATGTTCCCATTCTGAATTTTAAACTCATCCAGATCCTTTAATAGTTTTTTTGATTGTAATTGCGAATTCATAAGCAGGAACTTTAACGTTGTAAACCATAGAAATGGGATTTAGTTGATACGATTTATTGGTGGTTGTCATAGTCCTGCAAAATGATGTAAATGAAAGTCACGGAACATAAAATTTGTGGCTCATTATTGTATTTTAGGGAACTACGTGTAAAGTAGCTTTACTTTGTAATTGTACAAGGAAAACGTGCCGTATATAATTACGGAATAGTCCGTATTTTTCTACGGATTATTTGTTAGGTACTGCAAATAGTGGCTTTTATATAAACTCAATTTACTTACTTTTTCTTACGAAATCGCTTCAAAAATTCACGCCTATTCTTTACACCTGTCTTTTTGAAGATATTTGATGCGTGTTTTGATACGGTACTTTCTGCAATGAATAAATCTTTGGCGATATTTCTGTAGCTTAAATTACTTAAAATTGACAAAGCCACTTCAATTTCCCTTCTGGTCAAATCCTCATAAATGATTTTACGCTCTACCGATTCGTCACGTTGTTTTTTCTTCAACGCGAAGACTTCATACATTCGGTTATTGTTTTCTATGAAGTACAAATACCTGTCTGCTTCAATCGCGGTTATGGCAAAGAAAGCCAAGTTCATCACCGTAAATGTAATCCATTGATAGTCACCGATGACTGTGCAGATAGGTAACAGGGCAATACTTGCTACACTTACCATTGAGAGTTTGTTTCGTCTTACTATAAAAGGGTTTGGATTGTTGGGATTCGATATACGACGATAGAAAATAAACAGGAAAACAAAAGCGACAGCAGATATAGGAATGGTAAATAGAAAGCGTGCAGAATTAAGGGAATCTGTTAGAAAATAAGGGATAAGAAACAGTACTACAAAACTCAC
This sequence comes from uncultured Algibacter sp., assembly GCA_963976905.1. GTDB lineage: Bacteria > Bacteroidota > Bacteroidia > Flavobacteriales > Flavobacteriaceae > Pseudalgibacter. The sequence goes on along the minus strand of CAXBNH010000447.1, from coordinate 6 downwards.
GCTTGC
>CAXBNH010000446.1:0-2016 GCA_963976905.1 uncultured Algibacter sp. | reverse complement strand
AATCGGTGCAACCCCTTTGTCAAAATGCACCGCTACACAATTTCCTTTCTCTACCTTTTACCAAACAGGTTGCGACATTATTGTGTGGGATATTCATTATCCCAATGATTAGGTATGCAATGACTTCTTTTCTTTTCACATAAGCGACCAAAGAAAAGAAGCAAAAGAACGCCGCTTGATTAGAACAGATATTTTATACTATTATAATCGGAACGTAACTTATTACTGAAATATTCCTGTGCAATTTCCGCTACTCCCACACTAAAATATCTACCGCCATTGGTAACAACATCAATAGCTTTTTTAAAATCGTCCGTATCGCTACCAATGAGCAAATAACCTGTAAAACCAATTTCCAAAAGAGGTTTTACGGCTTTTTCTGCATCAATATCATTATGTGCAATCAGGTTAATGGTTGGATATTGTGTTCTCAATTCTTGAAGCTGTGCCAGCACATTCTTATTGTAAAAATCAAGGTCAATAATACAAATGTTGGGAAGTGTTTTTAATGCTGGTAATTGAGATAGTCCGTCTTCAATGTTTTCAGAACGGAACAATACTTCAATTCCTGAAGCAACGAGGTCGTTGCAGGTCAAATCCAAAATCGGGCTTTTATCATTGATAAAGGCGAGGGCAATTTTTTGTTGTGCTGTACCAGTTTCCATATCATTACTTTTTTGAGTTGATGTAGCCCTGCACAAAAAAAAGAAGCGCAGGCAACCACACTTACCGATACTGAGGCACTGGTACGCCTTAATCCCCGAATAAGCGAGCGCCCACGCCTATGACGTGAGCGTTCTTACTTATTGTCTTGGGGATACAAAAAATTACCAGTTTTCAGTACCAAGACCTAAAGCAAAAACACTTTAAGTATTGTTATATTTTACATAGCAAATATACTAAAGTCCTTCCGTTGAAACATAGTCAGAACCAAATTAATTAGAAGCAATGTCTGTCATTGGTTATATAGTTCTGTTCTAAGACGGTCAGAATATCCGTTTCCTTATAAATAATCTTACCCCCAATTTGTATATACGGCAGGATATTATCGTCACGGTATTGCTGTAAAGTCCGTTTACTGATATGTAACAGCCTACACACATCTTCGCCCGACAAGTATATTTCTCCGTTCATTACAGGACGGTAATTTTTTAATATTTCTTCAATACGGTTTCTCAACTGCATTATCATTTCCTGATGGGCGATGATTTCTTCCGTTTCATTCGTCAGTAAATCCATTGTCGTTGGTATTGTACGGCTGTCCGGCTTCGAGTAAAGCCTGTACGTCCGAGCGTTTATAATAATTCTTGCGGTTCAGTTTGGAATATGGTAATAAGCCTTTGTCCTTGTAGGTCTGCAAAGTCCGTTTGGTAATGTTCATCATCAAGCACACTTCCTGGTTATCGAGCCATTGCTCCTCTTTGAAAATCGGGGTATATTTTCGTGTGGCATTTTCGGTCATTTCCAAAAGTTCCCTTAGGTCATTCTTCATTCCGTCCAATGCGGTTTTTTGTATTGCAATAACTTCCATTGTTTGCTCATTTTTTCTGTGGAAGTCGAATTTATAAAGGCTTATTGCAGGATTGGGAAAGGTTGCATTGATTGGCGTTGAAAGGCAGTGTTTGGCTTTTTACTTTTGCCATAAACGAAAAATCGGATAACCTTTTGAGCTATCCGATTTTTTTTATTTAAGCCCCGTTTTATAAGTGTTATCAAGTTTGTTGTGAATAATTGTTGCTACAACCAAAACTTCTGTCATTTGTGAAAGTTGGGTATCTTCCAATATTTTGGGGTTGTGTGCTTTTGGATTTCTGTACATAGAAAAAAATCCTTTGCAGAAATTTCCAAAACCTTTGTGTTCACTTTCTTCGCTTTGATTTTTCAGAGTATTGAAAGCAAGCATAGGTCTTTTGTCCTTTCCCAACGCAAAACAATCATCAACTAAATCTGCTCCGTCTGAAGTATAGCCACTTTTCTGCCTAAGTCTCTCTGCTACACTTTTCGTAATTTCAAGTA
>CAXBNH010000445.1:0-2020 GCA_963976905.1 uncultured Algibacter sp. | reverse complement strand
ACTTGCAAGCGGGGGTGGAGAATCTGCAGCAGGAGGCGATATTGTAACGGCAGAATTATATGGTGATTTTGAACTGAAAGTAGACTTTAAATTAACACCTGGTGCAAATAGTGGTATAAAATATTATGTAGATACAGAGATTAATAAAGGTGCAGGCTCATCAATTGGTCTGGAATATCAAATTTTGGATGATGAACTTCATCCTGATGCAAAGTTAGGTAATCATGAAGGAAGCAGAACAGTATCTTCATTATATGACTTAATTCAAGCCGATCCCAATAAACCAATAAACCCTATTGGGGAATGGAATTCTGCGTACATCCTATCAAAAAACAATCATGTAGAGCATTGGTTGAACGGTGTAAAAGTATTGGAATATGAAAGAGGAAGTAAGGATTTTTTAAAACTGGTTTCAGAAAGCAAATATGCAAAATGGCCAAATTTTGGAACTCTGGAGAAGGGGCAAATTTTATTGCAAGACCACGGTGATCGCGTTTCCTTTAAAAATATTAAAATCCGTTCAATTGAAAGCAAAGAAAAAGAATAACAATGGGTACAGATAGAAGAAGTTTTATAAAAAAAGCAACGGCAGGCGTTGCGGGAGTCGCATTTAGTAACAGTATAAATGCCATGTCTGCAAAAAGTTATGAAAATATTATAGGGGCAAACGACCGTATTAATGTAGCCATTCAAGGCCTTGGCAGAAGATATCCCGCATTTATTGATGCCATTGCGCAAAAAGAAAATAATGTACGCTTATTATATTTATGTGATGTTTTAAAAAGCCAGCGAGAAAAAGCTGCAGCAAAATTTGGACAAAAAATTAATTATGCGCCTAAACTTGAAAATGATATCCGTAAAGTTTTTGATGATAAAAATGTAGATGCCGTTTTTATGGCAACCCCAGATCATTGGCACACCCCGGGGGCATGCATGGGGATGCAGGCAGGAAAACACATTTACCTGGAAAAACCATGTAGCCACAACCCGCATGAGAGTGATCTGGTTGTTGCTTTTCAAGAAAAATACAAGAAGGTGGTCCAAATGGGGAACCAACAAAGATCGTCTTTAGAGAGTAATGAAATTATAAAAGATATCCATAACGGCGTGATTGGAGATGTATATAAAGCCATTGCATTTTATGTAAATAAAAGAGGAGAGGTGCCAATACCTGTAAAAGTGGCACCACCAGAAGGATTGGATTGGGATCTTTTTCAAGGGCCATCTCCAAGAAAAGATTATATGCATGATACATGGAATTACAACTGGCATTGGTACGGTTGGGATTTTGGCACAGCCGAAACAGGAAACAATGCTACCCATGAATTAGATATAGCACGTTGGGCTTTAGATGTAAAATATCCTGAATATGTTGATGTTATTTCTGGTAAGCATCAGTTTAAAGATGATGGATGGGAAATGTACGATACCATGGAGGCAACCTTTAAATTTTCAAATAACCGTGTTATTCAGTGGGATGGTAATAGTAGAAATGGCTATAACAAATATGGAAAAGGCAGAGGAACCATAATATATGGGTCAAAAGGCTCTGTATTTGTAGATCGAGAAGGCTATTCTTTATTTGACCTTAAAGGCGATTTGATAAAAGAAGTCAAGTCAAGCAGTAACGAAGACGGATTGGCACTTGGTGGCGGTGGCGGTCTGTCAACGATGCACACCGTAAACTTTTTTGAAACCATTAGAGGAAAACAAACACTTAATTCTCCTATCCAGCAAGGTGCTATCTCACAAATGTTAACGCATTACGCCAATATTTCTTCAAGAATCGGAAAATCTTTTGATGTTGATGAGGCTACTGGTAGAATATTTGATAGAGAAGCCATGAAACTTTGGGCGAGAACTTACGAACCCGGGTGGGAACCTAAATTATAAATTTTGAAGAGAAGATCATTTATTAAAAAGGGTAGCATGGCGTCAGCGGCAATTATAAGTTCCCCTTATGCTTATAGCAATATTATATTTAAAACAAACTATTTAAATACCATTAATATTGGTGTTA
>CAXBNH010000444.1:0-2028 GCA_963976905.1 uncultured Algibacter sp. | reverse complement strand
TCCTCTTTATGTTTGCTTGTCACTTATTTATGCCTCACGGTTCACATCGCCACGGTGGGCACAATCATTCACAGAATAGACAAAGAGAACACGAACACGGTAAAGATGTTTCAAAAACAGAACCAAAAGATGAACACAAAGGGCATCATCACCATTAAATACTAAATGATGAAACAAAAATTTCAAATAAGCGGAATCAGCTGCGGTGGATGTGTATCAAGAGTAAAAAAGACTTTGGAAGAACATCCCAATATAGAAAAAGCAGAGATTTTTTTGGCACCAAAAGGTGCTGCACTTATCACGATGAATGAAGCACTTTCTGTTGCCGAATTACAAAAGCAACTTGATGGGCTCAATGGTTATACAATTACAGAATTAAATTAACAACAACTTAAAATTAAAAATTATGCATTATTACGACGGACATTTTGGAGGTATGCACCTAATATGGTGGATTATATGGATTATTTTATTGGCTTGGATATTCTTTATCCCAGCAGATATCCCTTATCAAAAAACAAAGAAGGACAGCCCACTGGATATTCTTAAAAACCGCTTTGCAAAAGGCGAAATATCCAAGGAAGAATTTGAGGAATCAAAAAAGATTTTAAAATCAGACAACTAACTCAAAACTTTAAAATTATGTATCGATTAAACGTAAAAAAACTCGGATTTGCTTTCGGTCTTACGGGAGCACTAATTTACTTGGGCTGTATGATAGTTATGTCAACAGCAGGTCGAGAAGCCACTATCGAATTTTTCAACAGCCTATTGCACGGCTTGGATACCACAAGTATTATCAGGATGGATGTGCCACTATGGGAAGCTGGTTTGGGAATAGTACAGATATTCATTTTAGGATGGCTAATAGGTGCCTGTATTGCGGCTTTTTATAATGCTCAAATAAAAAATAAATAAATTATGGACAGAAGAGATTTTTTAGCTACAGGTGCTGTTTCAACTGCCGGAATGCTATTTTTTCCTGGTAATTTGCTGGCAAAAGAGGCTAAAACAGACAATCAAACAAGATTCTCACAACCATTACCATACACAATGGATGGAGAGTGGAAAGAGTTTGAACTTTATATAGACCTTCATACACACGAGCCAGCACCTGGTTTTAAGTACCACACTCTTGCTTTCAACGATATGATTCCCGGTCCGGAAATTAGAGTAAACGCTGGTGATAAAGTACGCGTAAAATTTATCAATAAAACAGACCTAAATCATACCATTCACTGGCACGGTATTTTTGTCCCGTGGCGTATGGACGGTGTGCCATATGTGAGTCAGTTACCTGTGATGCCTAAAAATGAATTTATCTATGAGTTTATCGCAGAACCCGAGGGGACACATTTTTATCATTGCCATTGGGGAACGCTAATGCATATGCAAGCAGGAATGTTTGGTACTCTAATAGTTGAAAACCCAAAAGACCCTATAAAAGAAAAGTTTCCATATGAAAGAGAATACACTTTGGTCTATTCTTCACACGATTCAAACTACATCCGTGACGAAATGAACAGTATGCTTGAACGGATGAAGCAGCGAACCTATTTGATGAAAGAAGGGCGCTTTAATAGTGAACAATGGGGTGTCTTTGATAACAAAGAACAGTTTTTAGCCAGTATTGATAATGGGTATCAGCCACCTTATGTTAACAACAGAAGGTCTAATGCAGAGCTACCGCAAGCCAACTGGTTTACAGTAAATGGAAAATCATACCCTTCAACACCATACTTGTTCATAAAGTCAGGCGAAAATATCCTTGGAAAAGAAATACGGTGCCGCTTACACCAGGAAAAACTTTCGATATCATAATAGAAGGTAATAATAGAGGTATCTGGACATTCCACGACCACGACACTCGTAAAGTAACCAACAATGGTCTATACCCAGGGGGGAACTTACTGGCTTTGGTTTATGAAGATTTACCTGCCGATGAGTTGATTATTTCAAAACATTCAGGAAACCCAATGTACAATCCAAATGCAGGTATGGGAGATATGAAAGGAATGGAAAATGAAA
>CAXBNH010000443.1:0-2061 GCA_963976905.1 uncultured Algibacter sp. | reverse complement strand
ATAACATATTTTTGTGTACCATTAGCACCAACCTCTACCTCTTTTCGTAGATTTTTTGTTAAATTTAATTCTTGTTTTTTTCTGCGTAAGCGTCATTGTAAAATAGATTTGTTGTTTCTGAAGGGTCTTTAGCGATGTTGAATAAATAACTACTTCCTTTTTTAGGGTTCATATCCATTTTCCAGTCGTCTTTTCTAATGGAAAAACGCCCTGCAAAATCGCTGTAAACCGAAGCTTCACGACTATAATAATCCTTGCCTTTTAACAACGATAAAATGCTGTAGCTGTCAACACCTTGATTTTCATCAGTTTTAATTTTTAATAAATCGGCACAAGTAGCATACAAATCGCCTAAAGAAATCGTGGTATTATTTTTTGAGTTTGGCTTCACTTCGTTTTTCCATTGTACAATAAATGGTACCGTATGCCCACCTTGATGCAATGATGCTTTTCGACCTTTTAAATGTGCGCTTGGTTTATGATGGTATGTATCTTCAAATTCTTCAGGAAAAGAGGCTTTGGATGCACCATTATCTGCCGTAAAAATGATAATTGTATTATCTTCAATGCCTTTTTCTTTTATTGCGGAAACAATTTGTCCAACTGTCCAATCTAATTCTTGAATAAAATCGCCATAAATACCAGCTTTACTTGTTCCTAAAAATTCATCTCTTGGATACACCGGTGTATGTGGTGCGGTCAATGGAATGTATAAAAAGAATGGTTTTTCTTCTTTATAATTGCTAATGTATTCTACCGATTTATTTGTTAAATCAAGCATGACTTGTTCCGCTTTAAAGCCTTTTGCTTTATCGCCTTTACGCTTTAGTTTTTGTCCACCAACTAAATCATTTTTTTTCCCACTAAGAAAATCAGCATGTTTTCCATCAGGTTTCATCGTTTCTGTTGGAATTGTGATGAGCTTGTTGTTTTCAGAATACACATAAGGTGGAAAATCGAGCGATGCATTTAATCCAAAGAAATAATCAAAACCGCAATCTGTTGGTCCACCAGAAAAAGGTTGGCTGTAATCTACTTTATCGCTAATATCATCTTTAAACTGATACGGGTTTTTTGGATCCATTTCAAGACTCGATTCATTTTCAATAACCCAATTCCAACCTAAATGCCACTTTCCAATCATAGCAGTTTGGTAACCATTGCGTTGCAATAATTTTGGTGCTGTATCTTTTGTGTCTTCAATAAGTGCTTTTGAATAGCCATCTAAAACTCTGGCTTTTAATTTTGTTCTCCACGCATATTCTCCAGTCAGAATGCTGTATCGCGATGGTGTACAAACGGAAGATGTTGTGTGTGCATCTGTAAAGGTCATTCCGTTTTGGATTAATTTGTCAATATTTGGCGTGTTGACTTTGGCTTCAGGATTCAGACCAGAGATATCGCCAATACCCAAGTCGTCTGCCAAAATGTAAACGATGTTTGGGTTTTTAGTGGGTTCTTGTGCTTTAACAACAAAAGAAACAAGTGCTAAAACTGTAATTAAAAGGATTTTATTCATAAACGTTAAATGCTGTAATTTGTATTGCTTTGGTGTGTTTTAATAAATTTAGACGAACACCATAAATAGCAGTTCCGTTCAATTTTATGCGAAGTCCTTCGCCAATGGTTTTTCCGTTATAAATCGAATTCCAATTGCCATTTTTATCTTTAGCCTCTATCACAAAATCACGCACACAATGCGAACGCATATTCTCGCTCAATAAAACTGTTTTTACGGATTTAGGCGATTTGAATTCTAAAGTTAAATGTGGGTTCTCATCGTCTTTTGTAGGTTCCCACCAAGATTTTAAGTGAATGCCCTCACTAAACACATTGCCTTTAATGTTATAAATGGCTTGTGGTTTATTTTGGGTTTTTATAAAGGATGACGCACTTACCTCAAAATCTTTTTTTGTAATTGGTTCTGCTTTCCAAGTTTCAATGCGTTCAAAAGTTGATGGGTTTTCAGCCAACGTCAGTTCAACGATATTATCTAGATTTTTATCAAATTCAGATTTATCAAAATAAAGGATGAGCTTTCCGTTTTTTACTTCATGATTT
>CAXBNH010000442.1:0-2065 GCA_963976905.1 uncultured Algibacter sp. | reverse complement strand
GCTGCAAAACCTATAACACTCCATCCTGGACGAACCGCAGCGTGCAACATACCGAAGAAACTCCAAAGACCAATTGACAGTACATAACCTTTTTTTGTACCCAAACGATCTATTAACCCACCCATTGAAAGCATCCCCAAAGCATAAGCTACTTTAAAGGATATCATGATGTTGGCATAATCACTGTTTGTCCAACCAAACAATTTTTCCAGTGTAGGCGCCATCACTCCGATGATACTTCTATCAAAGTAGTTGATAGTGGTAGCGAACATTAATAGCGCTAAGATTCTGTACCGATAGTTACCTATCTTTTGTGTTTTATTCATGTTTATTTAGTTTTTATTTTCTCTCTTAGTTAAAATCAAAATAATTTACTGCATTGTAATAACAAATATCCTGAACCATTTTGCCTATAAAGTCCATATCATTTGGCACCAATCCTTTGTTTATATCTTCAGCCAATAAATCGCATAAAATACGTCTGAAATACTCATGCCTTGGAAAAGACAAAAAGCTTCTACTATCGGTTAGCATGCCAACAAACCTGCTCAATAAGCCCATATTCGACAAGGTGTTCAGTTGTTTTTCCATGCCCTCTTTTTGGTCTAAAAACCACCACCCTGAGCCCCATTGCATTTTTCCCGGTATATCGGCATTAAAATTGCCCATCATGGTTGCAAACACTTCATTTTGAGAAGGGTTTAAATTATACGTTATGGTTTTTGCCAATTGGTTGGTTGAGTTAAGCGCATTGAACAGCTTTGACATAAAATCGGCCATGGGGTAATCGCCAATTGAATCACACCCTGCATCCAGACCTATTTGCTCAACCAATCTAGTATTATTATTCCTTATTGGCCCTAAATGGTATTGCTGCACCCAATTATACTTATGGTATTTTTGTCCTAGATGAATAAAAATTGCCGATTTATATTTATTGATTTCTAAGGTTGAAAGTATTTCCCCTTTTAAACATTTACCGAAAATGGTTTCTACTTCTTTTTGAGTGAATGTTTCTATGAAATGTGCTCCCCCAACTCCAAAATCTGATAACTTACAGCCATTCTCACTAAAATAAGCTATTCTTGTGTCGATGGCTTTTAACAAATCTGAATATTGCGTAATTGGAAATTCAACACAATCACTAAGCTTTTCCAGATATTTTAAATATTTAGGTTCTGAAATAAAAAAGAGTTCATCAGACCGAAACGTGGGCAACACTTTAGTGCGAAAATTGCCTTTCTCAATTTGTTTGTGATATTGTAGATTGTCCGTTGGGTCGTCTGTGGTACAAACTACTTCAATCTTCATATCTTCCAGTAATTGCGCAGGTGTTTTGTTTTCTAAAACCCTATTTGCTTTATCATAAATAGCTTTCGCGGTACTGGGTTGGAGAATGTCATCAATATCAAAATAACGCTTCAGCTCTAACTGTGTCCAATGAAACAATGGGTTTCTTAATGTATAAGGAACGGTTTCTGCCCATTTACCAAATTTTTCTTCTAATGATGAAGAACCTGTTATAAATTGCTCGTCAATCCCATTGGCACGCATACCACGCCATTTATAGTGATCGCCACCTAACCATGCTTCTGTAATATTCCTAATTGGCTTATTTTCCGCTATTTGTTTTGGGGACAAGTGATTATGATAATCAATTATCGGAAGCTCTTTTGCATATTGATGGTATAAAATTTGAGCCGTTTTTGAGTTCAATAAAAAATTATCAGTAATAAAAGTTTTGGTTTTCATAGATAAAATCTAGTTTAGTGAAACTTTTAACGGGTTATTTTTTTTCTTTGAAAAGTTTTCTAAATAAGCATTCCAAGCTTCTTTAGAAGTAAATTCTCCTGCTTTTTTCCAAGCGAATCCTGCATAATAAATCGTTTTACTCTTATTTACCTTAATCTGAGCGTACAAATTACTCCAGTCCTTTAAAGGAGTATCAAATAATTCGCTAGAAAGCATATTATTGTCAGGAACTACAATGGCTGTTCCAAGTTCAGAATCATCATGTGGTTCCCAATATGAAACCCACCCAGATTCCTTGTTATGCGTAGACTCG
>CAXBNH010000441.1:0-2073 GCA_963976905.1 uncultured Algibacter sp. | reverse complement strand
CGCTGGTGGTCACTTCTTTGATAACGGCTTTTAGGCGTTCTTCAAATTCGCCTTTGTATTTGGCGCCTGCGATTAGTGCGCCCATATCCAATGCGAAAATCTGTTTGTTTTTCAAGTTTTCTGGAATATCGCCGTCAATAATGCGGTGCGCCAAACCTTCTGCAATAGCGGTTTTCCCTGTTCCGGGTTCGCCAACCAAAATGGGATTGTTTTTGGTGCGTCGTGATAAAATTTGAAGTATTCTTCTGATTTCCTCATCACGACCAATAACGGGGTCTAGTTTACCGTCTTTTGCCAGTTGATTTAGGTTTTTTGCATATTTGTTCAGCGAATTATAGGTTTCCTCCTGACTTTGTGAGGTCACGTTTTCGCCTTTGCGCAATTCCTGAATACTGGCGTTTAGTGTTTTTTCGGTCACGCCTTGGTCTTTCAGCATCTGTGCTATTTTGCTATTTGATTTGAAAACCGCTACTATCAGATGCTCAATGGATACATAATCATCGTTCATTTTTTTTGCGATGATGGCGGCTTCATTCAAGGTTTTTCCAGCCTCACGGGAGAGCGTCAATTCGGCACCGGTAACTTTGGATAAACTTTCCAATTGTTTATCCAAAGCTTGTTTGAGTATGGGAATATTGACATTCAATTTTTTTAAAATGAATGGCAACACATTTTCATCAACTTCAAAAATGCCTTTAAATATATGTTCATTTTCAATTTGTTGATGACCGAAACCTTGAGCCATTTGTTGTGCTTGCTGAATGGCTTCTTGCGATTTTATGGTATAATTATTTAAGTTCATCTGTTTTATGTTTTTCATTCCCTCTGAGGAAGGAATCTAATAATTATTTTATCTTTACAATCTGTTTAAGTCAATAATCTTACCAACTCAAATGCAAAGACAAAATGTCTGTTAAGTGCTGATTTTAAATGACTTTTAGTCAGCTTGTAAGATTGTAAGTTGATTTCGACTATTGTATATTCAACATTAAAGTTAAAAAAGTTTATGGGTTTTATAAAGAAGCTATTCGGAAATTCAGCCGAAACTAAAGAAGAAAAAACATTGCCGTGGATTCCTTTGGATGCCTTGTCTCAATTGGAGATTATTAAAGAGAAATCAACCACCAAAACACAGGTTGTTTTTAAGCATTCTACACGTTGTGGTATTAGCCGTATGGTTATGAACCAGTTTGTGGAAGCTTATAATGAATTATCGGGAGGTTTCCAATGAAGTAGGGTATAGGTTTCAAGTGATACATGAATCGCCACAGTTGTTGGTTATTAAAAACGGTATCGTAGTAGCGTATGCCAGTCATGGACAAATTAATGATTTGGATTTACAGAAATTCGTTTAATGCTTTTTAATAAAAATCAAGCTTAATTTATGCATAAATTATAAACTTGTTTATAAATAAAACCTCCCAATCAGGAGGTTTTTTCATTTTAGCTTCTTACTTTATAGGAACTGATAATATTTTTCAATTTCAATTTTAAATCTTCGCCGGTATCATAAACCATTTGTTCGTTGCTGGGAAAGGGGACTCTTTTGTTGTTAAGGATTCTTGCTTCTTCAACTTCCAAAGCTCTTTTATCACCTTTAATTCTTCCGAAGAGGTTTTCAAAAACAAATTGGCTATCAATGGTAAACGTGTCTACTAACTGATTGGTTTTGGTGTCCACATAAACTACGTTGGCAATCACTTGGGTGGATTTTGTTTGTCTGAATTCAGAAAATAAAGCTTTCACGTTTATAATTTTATCAATTTTAATGCCTTTGCCAAGACTGTCTTTTGCCACATTGCCTTTGCTGTCCAATTGGTATTTCCAACCATCCACAACTTGTTTTTCTTTAACGACTTGGCGTTCTTTAATCTGTTCGGGTGATACATTGATTTGTTTTAATTGCAACTGCATAGCATAATCATATTGAATGTTTTTGCTAGGTTGCGCATGGTACATGGTCCAGAATTGATTGAGTCCGTAGGTGTCAAAATTCAATAAATCGGCTTCCAAGCGTTTCGGAATGATCTGTTCGGTCAGGTTTTGAATGGTTACGATCACATAAGCCGTGCC
>CAXBNH010000440.1:0-2091 GCA_963976905.1 uncultured Algibacter sp. | reverse complement strand
CCCACAGTTTATGAAGGCCTGCGGGAGCGGTTGCTGAAAAAGATAGGGGAACCGTCGCCCAAGGGCTGCTCCCGCTGGGATGCCGGATTGCTGTCAGCGCAGCTGGGGGCCTCCGACGATGCCATTTGGCGGGTATTGAAAAAAGAAGGTATCTCCCTGCACAGGCAACGTTCCTGGTGCATAAGCACGGACAGGGATTTTGCCGCAAAGGCAGCCGATATAGTGGGCCTGTACCTGGACCCGCCGGAGAGGGCCATTGTTTTCTGTGTGGACGAAAAACCGAGCATACAGGCCCTGGAACGCAGAACAGGATATATCGAGACCAGGGACGGAAAAATAACGAGTGCCTACAAAAGCGCCTACAAACGCCACGGGACGCTGAACTTGTTCGCGGCCCTGAAAGTGGCCACCGGGGAAGTGGCGAGTTCGGTCACCGAACGCAAGACAAGGGAAGATTTCATAGGATTCATGGAAGGGCTGGTGGCAGAATGTCCCGAGGAGGAACTCCACTTTATCCTGGACAATTATTGCACGCACAAGAAAAACGAAAAATGGCTGGCGGACCACCCATTGGTGCATTTCCACTTCACGCCCACTTTGCAAGTTGGTTGAACATGGTCGAGATATGGTTCGGGATATTTTCCAGGAAATCCCTCCACGGTGCGAGTTTTGGGAGCAAGCAGGAACTTAGGGAGCAGATAGAGGCCTACTCAAAGGCTTACAACCAAAACTGTAGGCCGTTCGTTTGGAAGAAACGGGAAGTAAAAGGAAGCCAGTTGAAAAACAATATAGTTAACTTACGCAGTTAGACACTAGTTCTTTATGATCAACATGCAACCAAAAAATATAAAGATGCTGATTTGGCAATTATTGTAGTAGGCGAGACACCTTATGCAGAAATATTTGGAGATATTGGAGATGGTAAAGGAGAACATAAATTGACCTTAGGTGAAGCGCATCAAAAATATATAAATTCATATACTGAAATGGGAATTAAAACTATAGTTGTTTTGGTTTCTGGACGCCCATTAGTAATAACGGATCAAATAGACAAGTCTGATTCTTTTATAGTAGCATGGTTGCCAGGTTCTGAAGGAGATGGTATTGCCGAAGTTCTGTTTGGGGCTTATAATTTTACAGGCAAGATTCCTCATTCATGGCCTAAATCTGAAGAAGATTTCAAAACAAAATATGGTCCAAATTTTTGGGATAAATCTTTTAAACCTTTATATGAGTTTGGATATGGATTGAGCTATTAATAATCATTTTGAATTTATAGTAATAGAATTTTTATATGAGGTAAAGTGAAATGAATCTATTTAGCCTTTTTAGTAAATATTAACTCATATTTATTCTTAAATATTTTGTTTTTGATTCTTAATCAAGGACTGCAATGCCAAAATAATGGATCTATGCATAAAAATGATTCTCTAAAGAACAAAACTCATGAAAAGCTAATAGGCTTGACGATTAAATCCATAGAAAACCCTGATTCTATTGGGCTAAATATTTACAGACGATAGCACCTTTTAAAAGCGAAAGCAGAGTAAAATAATTTAGAAATAACACGCGCATACCATTCATTCATCAGTTGGAATGATTTTGAGAATGACATCAAATACAGCGATTCTATTATAGATATTACCTTAAATAGCACAAACATAAGGGCATCTCTAAAAACTAGTATTTCTTCCCTACACTAATTTTTGGTTTATTTTTTTGAAAAACCTTTACCTAAATCTCAAAATTTTCAATTCACATAATTCATTAACTATCATGTGTTTACGATTTTTTATGCATTGACAACAATAGGCACGTTCCCATTACTGATTGCTGTTAATTGAATTGTACGAAATATATTATTGGTTAAGTTCATTAATCCTATAACGGTTTTTGCTCTTTTAATCTAAATAATTTCCCGATGGTTTTACCCTATGGTATCTTTGTCCAGTACTGAGTATATATAGGTTGTGGTTTAGCACTTTATGTTTTGAAACACAAATACCTGCAACCCTTTTTTGTTTTTCAAAAAAGTTTATATGACTATCGGATTTGTTACATAAACTTTTTTTGTAGTCAGTACGTCAATCA
>CAXBNH010000439.1:0-2091 GCA_963976905.1 uncultured Algibacter sp. | reverse complement strand
AAAAACTGTCATAAGGATTTTATTTATTAATAATTAATTTAAAAGTTCTATTATATCATTATCATCGGCCTCAACCGCTTTGAATAATTTTATGTTCCCATTGGCATCAACCACCATATATCGTGGTATCCAATCGATATCTACAAAGTCTCCAAAAGCACTGTCTTTACCTGATGGCAGGTAGTAATGTTCACCGCTAACCTCATACTTTTTAATGCCTTTTTTCCAGGCTTCTTCGCCTCTATCCAAAGACAAAAATACGAAAACCACCTCGTTATATTCTTGTTGCAATGCTTTTACTTTTGGCATATTTTTAATGCAATCGCCACACCAAGATGCCCAAATATCAATAACAATGGTTTTGCCTTCGTGGCTTTGTAGAATATTTTTGAGCGCTACAGAATGGCCTTCTAAATTTAGAAATGAATCGTTTAGTGCGGCTTCTGAGAATTGCGTAGGGACTTCTTTATTACAGCTGAATACCGTTAGGAGTATTATTATAAAAGTTGCTATTTTTTTCATGTTCTGAGGTATGTGAGATTCCTGCTCCCGCAGGAATTATTCTAGTTTTACTTTAGGGTCTAGCCAAACGTAAATAATGTCCACAAAAATATTAATAATTATAAAGAGTAAGGCAATAATTAACACCGAACCCATAATTACTGGCAAATCTAAGGTATTTAAGGCGTTTACTATCTCTTTTCCGAGGCCGTTCCATCCAAAAATATACTCTACAAAAACCGCGCCTGCCAACATGGAAGCGAACCAACCTGATATTGCCGTAACCACAGGATTTAATGCATTTTTTACGGCATGCTTTTTTATGATTTGAAATTCGCTTAAGCCCTTGGCCCTGGCTGTTCTTATATAATCTTGATTGAAAACTTCCAACAAACTATTTCGCATCAATTGAATAACGACCGCCAACGGACGAATGCCCAACACAACGGCTGGCAATAGTAGGTTTTTCCATTGAATGTGCATGGCTTCCCCAAAATCGTCCAATTCATAAAGGCTGCCTGTCATTTCCAAATGTGTGTACTTATGCAGTACATAGCCAAAAAACCAAGCGAATAAAATGGCACTAAAAAAAGACGGCACACTCATACCAATTGTGCTTAAAATCTGGATGGTTTTATCTAGCCAAGTGTCTTTGTACAAAGCAGAAACAATGCCTAATAAAATCCCTAAAATCATGGCTATAATAATGGCCGTTGTCGCTAAAACAAACGTATTTGAGAGCGTTTCCGCCAACACCTGACTTACTTTTTTTCCTTGTTTTGTGAAGGATTCACGTAAATACGGGAACTTTAAAACGATGGTTGTATTTCCTATGGAAAACAATTCAGCAGCTGAATACTTACCTTGTCTTAAAAAGGTATAATCTTCGGAATTTTTTGAATGAAATGAAAGAGGCGATAAATCATTCAAATAATAAAAATACTGGGTGCTGATGGGTTTATCAAATCCATATTTCTGTTTGACTGTTACCAATTGCTCGCTGTCTTCATTTTGTCCCAACATCATTTGCGCAGGGTCTCCGGGAAGCACATTGAACAAAAAGAAAATAACGGTCACTACCCCAAATAATGTGAGTAGTGCATAGAAGATTTTATTTAGTAGATAACTAATCAAATAGTGTATTTGTTGATGTGTTTAGTTGTTTAACTGAAAACTGTAATTGATTATTACTACAATTAATTAGTCTTCTTTAAGTGTTACCTCAATTATTCCTGTAAAAAGAGTATTGTTTTGAGTATTTAAGTCTTTTAATTGAATAGTGTCTTTAACAACATTAACACTTTCAATTTTTGCTGTATCCAAAGCCTCTACTTCCTCTTTGGTTGAAGTTTCTCCATTAATAAAATACGCAATAATTTCATTGGGTGTTTTTGGCTCAGGCTTTCTTTCAACTTTGGGTAATTCCAAATCCTCAATATCATTCCAATGTACTTTTTGTTTAACGGTGCCTTTGTCCAATTCTAAAACTCCTGGGTTTGAACGCACCACCGTTTTCAAGGCTTTTTCATCACATAAATACCAAGCGAAATCTATCCCGTAGGCTGTTTTGATGCGCTGTTTGGCGTCTTC
>CAXBNH010000438.1:0-2120 GCA_963976905.1 uncultured Algibacter sp. | reverse complement strand
TGAATGTAAATCTCTTTTTTTATTTGGTCAGGGATTTTTGAAATGCTATTGATGATTTCTCGAATAGTATCCGCTTTTTTTATTGGGTCGTTTTTAGATTCTTCAAAAAGTATGGACGCTTTAAACTGAATAAAATCCTTTGAGTTTTCTTCTAGATAAAGTGTCAATTCTTCCAGTGTATTTTGTTTGGAAAAACTATCGGGATCTTCGCCTTCTGGAAACGTACAAACCTTAACGTTCATACCTTGTTCCAAAATTAAATCGATACCACGCAAAGAAGCGCGCATACCCGCCGCATCGCCATCAAACAAAACAGTAATATTTTTTGTCAATCTGTTTATAAGCCTTATTTGGTCTGGTGTTAAAGCCGTTCCAGAGGAGGCCACTACGTTTGTAATGCCTGTTTGGTGAAATTGGATGACATCAGTATAACCTTCAACCAAATAACAATTATCCTCTTTGGCAATGCTCTGTTTGGCATGATGGATGCCGTAAAGCACTTTGCTTTTATGGTAAATGTCACTCTCTGGCGAGTTTACGTATTTGGCTGCTTTTTTATCGTTGATAAGAATACGTCCGCCAAAGCCCAAAACACGCCCGCTCATACTTTTTATGGGGAACATCACGCGGCCTTTAAACCTGTCAAACTGTTTGTCTTCTTTAACGATGGTCAGGCCTGTTTTATCTAAAAATTCCAGTTTGTAGCCTTGTTTTAAAGCTTCATCTGTAAAGGCACTCCAATCATTTAAGGAATATCCTAAATCAAATTTTTTAATGGTTTCATTTGTAAATCCACGCTCTTTAAAATAACTCAAACCAATGGATTTTCCTTGGTCTGTTTTATGCATGGTTTTTTGAAAATAGGTATTTGCAAACTCACTTACTAAATAAAGACTTTCGCGAACATCCGCAGCTTCCTTTTGCTCATTGCTTTGCTCGGTTTCCTCTATTTCAATATTGTATTTTTTGGCTAAGTATTTTATAGCTTCGGGATACGTGAAATGCTCATGCTCCATCAAAAAAGACACCGCGGTGCCACCTTTTCCTGTTGAGAAATCTTTCCATATTTGTTTTACGGGCGATACCATAAAACTAGGGGAACGTTCATCACTAAAAGGGCTGAGGCCTTTAAAATTGCTCCCAGCCTTTTTTAGATTTACAAAATCGCCAATAACCTCCTCAACGCGGGCGGTTTCAAATACTTGTTCTATGGAAGATTGTGATATCAAAGTTTTTAACTATTCTTGTTGTTGGGAATTGTTTTTTTGTTTGATGTTATAATTTCAATATGTTATTTTTCTTTTTAAAAAAGAATGTAAATGTAATACAAACTACTGGTTTTAATCCACACCTTTAACACGCATTTTTAAAGTGTAAATAGATTTGCGAGCTGTTACAAACAGAATATTCCTTTTTTTTCCGCCAAAGCAAATATTGGCCGGTTTTTCTGGAAATTCAATGTCTTTAATCAATGTGCCAGCAGGATTGTAAACCCATACTTTTCCAGAGGTAAGATATACATTGCCTTTGTTGTCTATAGTCATGCCATCACTGCCATGCGGCGCAAAAAATGTTTTGTTGCCTAAAGTACCATCGGCTTCGATAGTATATTTCCATGTTTTGTTAGCTTGAATATCTGCAACGTACAGGGTTTTTCCATCGGGCGTGCCTATAAGGCCGTTTGGTGTTTCAAAATCGTCAATAATCCGTGTGATGTCCTTGTTTGGATTTAAATAATAAACGCCTCGTGTATCTTGAATTTCTTTGTGGTCTTCTGCCCACCAAGTTCTATGATAATACGGGTCTGAAAAATAAATCCCGCCATTGGGGGCGATCCATAAATCATTGGGCGCATTTAGGTGTTTGCCATCGTAATTTACATGGATCACTACCAGTTTTTTGTTTTCATCAAAATATCCCAATTGGTTTTTTTCATCTGCACAGGTAACCAATTGCCCTATTGCATTAAAATACATGCCATTGGAGCGGCCAGTGCCTTCCAAATATAATGAAACACCGTTTTTCTCATCCCAAATATGGATTCGGTCGTTGGGTTGGTCTGTAAAATACACACGGCCATCTGACGCTACGGCTGGACCTTCGGTGAAAATAAAACCGGT
>CAXBNH010000437.1:0-2201 GCA_963976905.1 uncultured Algibacter sp. | reverse complement strand
TTCGGCAATAGCTGTTTTACCCGTACCAGGTTCTCCAACCAAAATGGGATTGTTTTTGGTTCTACGCGATAAAATTTGAAGAATTCTACGAATCTCTTCATCACGCCCAATTACAGGATCTAGCTTTCCATCTTTGGCCAACTGGTTTAAGTTTTTAGCATATTTATTTAATGAATTATAGGTTTCTTCTTGACTTTGCGAGGTTACATTTTCGCCTTTGCGCAACTCTTCAATAGCTGCTTTTAGCCCCTTTTCGGTAACCCCTTGGTCCTTTAGCATTTGTGCTATTTTGCTGTTCGATTTTAATACGGCAAGTATTAAATGCTCGATTGACACAAAATCGTCTTTCATTTTTTTAGCAATGATAGATGCTTCGTTTAGTGTTTTACCAGCTTCACGAGAAAACATTAATTCTGCTCCAGAAACTTTAGAAAAGCTTTCCAATTGTTTATCTAACGCTTGTTTTAGGATGTTAACGTTTACATTCAGTTTTTTTAAAATGAATGGTAATACGTTTTCATCAACCTCAAAAACACCTTTAAAAAGATGTTCGTTTTCAATTTGTTGATGGCCAAAACCTTGCGCAATCTGTTGCGCTTGCTGTATGGCTTCCTGAGATTTTATGGTATAATTATTTAAGTTCATCAATTTGATTTTTTTGTTATTCCCTTAAAGAAAGAAATCTTATTAATAGTCCTATTTTTTCATTTTCGCTTTCGCTGAAATGTTTTATTATTCTACATTTACAATATCAAGAGGTCAATAATCTTACCAACTCAAGTTAGAAGACAAAATGTCGTTTTGCGATAATAATATCGTGACTTTTAGTCAGTTTGTAAGATTCTAATTTGGTTTCGACTTAAATAAGGTGTTGGTTAAATTATAAATAGATTTCCGTCTTTTCGGAAAAAAAAACTGTTTACATGGGGTTATTTAATAAAATATTTGGAAGTACTGGTGAAGAAAAAGCATTGCCTTGGATTCCTTTGAATGAATTACGGCAATTAAAACATATAGAAAATAAATCGGCTACAAAAACGCAGGTTATTTTTAAACATTCTACACGCTGTGGTATTAGCAGTATGGTAATGCGCCAGTTTGTGAGTGCTTACCAACTTACCGAAAAAGATTTAGATTTATACTATTTGGATTTACTGAATTACAGAGCTGTTTCTACCGAGATAGCCAATAAATTTCAAGTCATGCACGAATCGCCTCAGCTTATAATTATTAAAAATGGCGCAGTGGTATTGCATGCGTCGCATGGGCAAATTAATGATATTGATCTTCAGCAGTACATATAATGCTTTAATAGCTAATTTGTTTTTTAGGTATCGAACTCATCTTGACTTTTTGTATTTCCTAAAAGTTTCCTGAGCAGGCAGGAACGGCAGAAATTTGCCCATATTTGGTTGCTTTTTTTTATTTATTACCGCCCAATAATTCCATCAATCAACCTCAATTCTTCATCTGTAAACTTTAAATTATCCAAAGCTTTTACATTTTCCTTTAATTGATTTCCAGAACTTGCTCCAATTAATACTGATGCTACTTGAGGTTGCCTTAAAATCCAAGCAATGGCCATTTGAGATAACTTTTGCCCACGATTTTGAGCAATTTCATTAAGTTTTTGAATTTTTTCAATATGACTGCTCACGGTATCTTTATTCAAAAAAACAGAATCACCACCTGCACGAGAATTTTTAGGAATACCATTTAAATACCTATCGGTTAGCATCCCTTGTGCCAGTGGCGAAAATGTAATACAGCCCACACCGTTTTGTTCCAAGGTTTCTAAAAGCCCGTCTTCAACCCAACGATCAAACATGGAGTATCTGGCTTGGTGTAAAATAAAAGGCGTTTTTGATACTTTTAACAATGCTGCTGCTTTTTGGGTTTCCTCAGGTTGATAATTGGAAATCCCAACATATAAAGCTTTTCCTTGTCTTACGATATCGGCAAGAGTTCCCATGGTTTCTTCCAAAGGGGTATTTGGGTCTGGTCTGTGATGATAGAAAACATCAACATAGTCTAAATCCATACGTTTTAAACTCTGGTCTAAACTAGACATTAAATATTTTCTAGATCCCCAATCACCATAAGGACCATCCCACATCCCATAACCTGCTTTTGTAGCAATAAATAGCTCGTCCCTGTAAGATTTGAAATCGGATTTAAGAATAGACCCAAAATTTTCCTCT
>CAXBNH010000436.1:0-2203 GCA_963976905.1 uncultured Algibacter sp. | reverse complement strand
TCAACCAATTGACCGAACTTCTTAAGGTTTTGCTCAAACCAATCACAACGCCTATGGGCACCGCAATGAACAAGGCTAAAAAGAACCCTGCAAACACCGTTTCTAAACTCGTGAATATTTGGTCTACGAAAGAGGGACGTCCTGTATAAGTTATCGCTTCTTTGCCTGCTGCCAAACGCGCTGCATTTAAAGCCGCGGTTTTCTCTATAAACGCCGCTTTATCGGCATTGATAATTCTATGGTCTTTTAGCAGCGATTTGTAAGACGCCCAAACTTGGGATGGAGATGGCAAAGTATTTGGTTGGCAACTGATATCGCCCGAAGCAATACATGCCCGCATGGCTTCAGCTTCTTCTGGGCCTTGATCTGCCATTGCTTTTTCAATCTTGTAATTGGCCTCTATATCATAAAGCGATTTTGCACCCAAATGCCATAATCCTAAAAACAATAGTATAGAAATTATAGGTACGACCACTTTTCTCAAAAAGGCTTTAAAATCTTCCTGTTCCAGTTTTCCTGTGAATAACAATCCTATGGATTTCAGAAAGCCCAAACCCATAAATCCAACGACTTTATCTAGTGTGACACTTTGTTTCATTTGTTCTTATTTTTTATTTGTGGAATCAACATCCATATAATCATTTGTTCGTGTAGCAAAATCATTTATGGATGTTTCACTTTTTCTTCTTTTAAAAAGTTGTTATTGTTAATCTTTATTGCCAATAGCAAAACTGTTTATGTACCCAATGGGGTCTTTGGCATCATAACTGTTTCCGTCAATAAAATCGGTAGTTGCAGGTTTATAGCCATCAGTTTCTGGAATATCCGTTGCAGGGATATGACCTTCCTCAACCAATATTTTTGCAGCTTTTTCCCAAATATCAGGTCTGTAAATATCTTTTATTGTTTTCGCGTACCACTCAACGGGTTTCGCTTCTGGAATTTGTCCCCATCTGCGCATCTGCGTCAAAAACCAAGTGCCATCAGAATAAAAAGGATATGTTGCGTTGTACTTATAGAACACATTAAAGTCTGGCATATCGCGCTTATCGCCTTTTTCAAATTCAAAAGTACCAGTCATGGAATTTGCCAATACCGCTTCATCGGCGCCGACATACTGCGACATCGATAATATTTTAACTGCTTCTGCTCTATTGCCAGGTTCATCCAGCCACTTTCCGGCACGAATCAAAGCTTTGGTTATAGCAACAGCCGTATTCGGGTTTTCTTCCACAAACTTTTTCGTCATTACAAATACTTTTTCTGGATTGTTTTTCCAGATATCGTAGTTGGTTACTACGGGGACACCAATACCTTTAAAAACTGCTTGTTGGTTCCAAGGTTCGCCCACACAGTAGCCATAAATAGTGCCCGCTTCTAAAGTAGCCGGCATTTGTGGCGGAGGCGTTACTGATAGTAAAACCTCAGCATCAATTTGACCTTGTACGTTATCCGCCGTATACATGCCTGGATGGATGCCAGCTGCGGCCAACCAATACCTAATCTCATAATTGTGTGTAGAAACCGGAAACACCATGCCCATTTTAAAAGCATTGCCTTTATTTTTATATTCCTTTATAACAGGTTTTAAAGCATCTGCTTTTATAGGGTGTACTGGTTTCCCCTCGGAATCCATAGGCACATTCGGTTTCATTTTAGACCATACATCGTTTGAAACCGTGATGCCGTTTCCGTTCAAGTCCATTGAAAACGGTGTAACCAATTCGGCTTGTCTTCCAAATCCCGCACCCGCAGCAATGGGTTGGCCCGCCAACATGTGCGAACCATCTAATTGCCCATCAATAACACGGTCTAAAATATTTTTCCAGTTAGATTGTGCTTCCACCGAAACAAATAAGCCTTCGTCTTCAAAAAAGCCCTTTTCTTTAGCAATGGCCAAAGGTGCCATATCTGTTAGTTTGATAAACCCGAATGTTAATTGTGGCTTTTCAATACCTAATGTGGTTGTTGCAGATTCAACAGCGGCTTCTGTCGTTTTCTTTTTGTCTTTTCCGCCACAGGAAAATAACAACGTAGAAAGTGCCACAGTAAATAATGTTTTTGTGATCAGTAATTTCATGTTAAGTAGTTTTAAATTAAATATAAGTATTAATACTTATATTTTGACAAATATATAAGTAGATATATTTCTATTTTATGATAATCACCATATAAAAACACCTTTTTACACCATAATAAAAAC
>CAXBNH010000435.1:0-2230 GCA_963976905.1 uncultured Algibacter sp. | reverse complement strand
CATTCCTCAAAAGCACGACCCACGAATACTGGTGATACCAAATCTTCTGCCATTAGAAAAGGCAATTACAAATTGATAAATTGGTACAAAGAGGGGAGAACCGAATTGTACAATATAGCGAGTGACCCTTCGGAAACTAAAAACCTTGCTGAAGAAAAACCAGAGCTAACGCAGCAACTGCTAAAAGAACTCAACGATTGGAAATCTGAATTTTAAAATGAAACAAGCCATTTTTTTATATTTTATTTTGTTCATCTCAATAGGCGTTGCCCAAAGCAAACCTGTTGGCGAAGATTTAGTGGATACCAAAAAAGTCCAGTTTTTAAATGCGAAAGGAGAACTATCAAAAATCACGAAATCTAAAGACAGCGATGGCGATTTTCAGTTTTTGATTGAAACCATTGAAGAACCAAAATTCATCTACAATTTTGCAACCAACATTCCCATAAAGCAAAACAGCTATAAAAAAGGGACGGTTTTTTTGTTATCGTTTAAGGCAAAAACCGTTTCTGCAAGTCTTGAAACAGGCGAAGCCAAAGCCTTGTTTATTTTTAAACAATTGGATAATTACAAAGGAAACATCGATTATACCCAAAGTTTTTCTTCGGAATGGCAAACCTATTATTTACCGTTCGAGGCGGATAGAGATATAAAAAAAGAAGATTTAGGAATTGTAATGCAATACGGTTTCAGGCCTCAATCGTTCCTTATAAAGGATATTAAATTTGAAGTTTTCCCAGAAGGCACTAAACTGGAAAGCCTTCCAAAAACCGAAATTGTATATGCAGGAATGGAAGCCGATGCCGTTTGGCGAACAGAAGCCAATAAGCGAATTGAAGCCATCAGAAAAGGAAAGTTTGCTTTGCAGTTTTATAAAAACGGACAGCCTTTAAAAAACAAAACGCTTAACATAAAATTAAAGAACCATGCGTTTTTATTTGGTGCTAGAATGGCGGCGCAGGACATTGTGAACAATACCGACGATTATAAAAACTTCAAAAAAGCATTTAACAGCGTGGTGCTTGGCAACGATTTAAAAATCAAACATTGGTACGCAAAAGACAACAAAGTGCGCACATTAAAAGCATTGGATATTTTACAAGCCGATGGCTACCCAGTAAAAGGGCATGTGTTGATTTGGCCTGGATTTAATTATTTAACGCCAGAAATCAAAAAAGCCAAGGACAATCCTGAAAAAGTTATCGAAATTATTGAAACGCACGTTAGCGATATTTTAGACGCCACACAAGGAAAAATAACCCATTGGGACGTTGTTAATGAAGCCTATACAAACAAGGATTTACAAAATATTACTGGAAGTGAAGACATCATTTACAACTGTTTTAGAACAGTAGCGAAAAAACAACCCAATGTGCGTCGCTTCACTAATGAGTATGGCATCATCAGCAAAGGCGGCATCGATACCCAAAAGCAACAATGGTACTATGATTTTATAAAGCGCATTGACGAAAACACGGGTGGCTTGGTACAGGGCATCGGCATTCAAAGCCATATGGGAAGCGACTTAACACCTCCTGAACGCGTGTTGGAAATCCTGTCTTTTTATGCCACTTTGGGGAAACAGATCAGCATTTCAGAATTTACTATGGACATTCAAGATGCCAAAGTGCGGGAACAGTACACACGCGATTTTATGATTGCAGCCTTTAGCCATCCCAACGTTTCGGAATTTTTATTCTGGGGAAATACGGAAGATGGCCGTGGAAAATCAGATATTTTTACAAAAGACAATGACATTGGAATCATGGGGAAAGCCTATTTCTCATTGGTCCATGATGCATGGAACACCAACTTAAACGCAAAAACTTCAGAAGAAGGCATTATTTCAGGCCGTGGATTTTTTGGTACTTATGAATACACTTTTGTTGAAGACGGAAAGGTTGTGACCGGAACGTTCCAAGTGCAACCAAAACAAACGAATTTTTATAAAATTGAATTATAATGAATTGTTGTAATTATATGTTTTTCATGCCATTCACAATCAGCGAAAAAAAAGCCTATAAAAGAAGCTAAAAATCAGCCCAACATCTTTTGGATCGTGACGGAAGATATCAGTCCAACCCTTTCCTTTTATGGTGATACTACCGCTAAAACGCCAAATCTTGATGCGCTTGCCAAAGAAAGTATGGTATATGATAATGCGTTTGCACCTGTAGGCGTGTGCGCACCTGCAAGGTCTTCAATCATTACGGGGATGTACCCAACCAGT
>CAXBNH010000434.1:0-2276 GCA_963976905.1 uncultured Algibacter sp. | reverse complement strand
ACATTTTCGGGTTTCAACAACAACTTTCCATTGGTATTGGTGTTTTGATGATTTTTGTGGTTTTGATTCCGCAAAAAACCTTTAATAAATACAATTTTTCAAAACCTATTTATAAAGCTATTTCTAAAATAAAATCTGCTTTAGGAAGTGCTTTGAAGAAAAAAACAGCCGATACTTTTCTAGCCATTGGGTTTTTAAATGGATTTTTGCCCTGCGGCTTGGTTTATATGGCCGTATTTGCCGCCATCGCTGGTGGAAATGCTTTAAACGGCAGTTTATACATGGCTGTTTTTGGATTGGGCACTATTCCGTTAATGACTACCGTTATTTATTTCAGTCACTTTTTGAAAGGCTCGGCAAGGCAGAAAATCCAAAAAGCCATACCTTTTTTTGTGGTTTTTATTGGCACCCTGTTCATCCTTCGTGGTTTGGGCTTAGGGATTCCCTACCTCTCTCCTGCTCCTGTTTTAGATATGGTTTCTGGCGGTATGGATTGTCATTAAATGGATTCCATAAAAAAGCCGTTTAAAACTAACGGCCCTTCATAAAATTAATATTTATCATTCCTAAAAAGTTTGATGAATAGAGTTTTTAAAAACTAAAGTTGCAAGAATCAAATTGCTGGGTTTTAACCTTTAACTTGATAATAAAATAGCTTCATTAAATTTTAAAAGTCAAAACCGGTAATGTAGAATGGTTGGCAATATCTTCACTGACGCTTCCCATAAAAAAGTGCGACAATCCTTTTCTGCCATGTGTTGGAATCACTATTAAATCGGCGCCTATTTTATTTGAAAAATCTAAAACACCATCTTCAACAGTATAATCTGAAACATAACTTACATCGTTCATTTTATTCAAATTACCATCGGCCTTAGTGAAAAAATTAACCGCCATTTTTTCAATTTCTTTTGAGCTTTTAAAGGGATCGTGAGGTAAATTAACATGTACCAAATGCAGTTTTGAGCTTACATTATTGAACATTTTAACGGTATTGATGTACGCTTTTATCGAGTCTTCTGAAAAATCACAGGCAAGTACCACCACATCAAAATTAACATCCACTAATTTATTTTTAACCACCAAAACAGGAATGCTGGCATTGCGCACCACACGCTCTGTGTTGGAACCCACAAAAAACTCTTGAATACCACTTGCACCATGGGAACCCATAATGATAATGTCTGCATTATGCTCTAACGCCACATCGTTAACCTCACTAAACACTTTAAAATGTTTAATAATTGGGGTTATTTTCACATTTTTTAAATACTCTTTTTTCAGAAATGCTTCAAACCTTTGCTCTGCCAATTGCAAGAAGAACATGGTTTTTTGGGCTTGAAGGCCATCTGAAGCAGATAACATGATATCTGACATTTCCAACATGTGCAATGCCAAAATTTCTGCATCATGCTTTTTAGCCAAAGTGGCTGCTGTTCTTAAAGCATATTCTGAATGTTCGGAAAAATCGATTGGGACAATAATTTTTTTCATTTTTAGTGCTTTTTAGGTTCTTGTTTTCATTTTGGCTTGGTTTGGATTTCTCAAAGCAACCACCATCCAATAAAAAAAAGAATAACAATTAAATAGATGCCTTAATGATTTTCATCAAAACAGTAATTTTAGATTAAACAGTCATGGAAAACAACTGCGTATGTGGTTGCTTACGTTGCAACAACAAATCGAACGCCATACAAATGTTCCTAACAAAGGGACGCCCTTTTTCTGTTACCTCCAAAGTATTGGAATTTATATGAAGCAAACCATCCAGTTCCATTTCTTCCAATCTTGCCAAAACATCTGGCAACTCTTCAAAACAAAGGTTGTCTGAAAACCAATTTGTTTTAAAACGGCACATCAAATTAAGAATATGTTTTCTTATAACCAAATCTTCATCACTTAAAATATGGCCTCTATAAACTGGAATGACATTATCTTTCAGCATTTTATAATAGCCTTCGATACCTTTTGCGTTTTGTGAAAACCCATACCAACTGTCACTAATGGACGATACGCCCAAACCTATCATGGCCTGTGTTTTTGAGGCGGTATAACCCATGAAATTTCTATGGAGCTGGCCCATTTGCATAGATTTATATAGTGTATCTGTTAGCAATGCAAAATGGTCCATGCCTATTTCATAGTAACCCACTTCTGCCAATAATTGTTTGCCCAATTCGTATTGTTGTCTTTTTAGTTCTGGCGAAGGCAAATCAGAATCTTGAAATCCACGTTGCCCATTTCCTTTTATCCATGGTACGTGCGCGTAGCTGTAA
>CAXBNH010000433.1:0-2289 GCA_963976905.1 uncultured Algibacter sp. | reverse complement strand
CGATGTAATGGTTGGAATTGTATTTACCGTTGCCGTAACACGAGTCCTGATACCTTCAAAACAACCATTTACCGAAGCCAAAGCATAGTAGTTTGTAGTGCTATTAATTACTGGTGTTGTATATGAATTACCGGTAAATATGGGTGTACCTCCAGTTGCCGAATTAAACCAAACAACATCTCCAACTGATGAATTAGCTTGCAAAATGGCACTCCCAGAACCACAAATAGCAATTGGTTCCACACTATTTGTAATGGAAGGTATATTGATTTTTGTGCTGGCAGATATATCTACCACAGGGTCACCAAGTGTGCCACCGTATTCCATGATATAACCTTTAGGCTGATAATCACCACTAGACCCTCCAATATTACTTAAATCATTCCATGAACCAGCAATTCCTATTCCTGGAGCCGTAACATGTGCATAATCTTCATCTCCAGCATTATTGGGCTCTTGAAAATTCCAGTTGGCATAATTGGGCGTGGAGCCATTGATACCCCCATTCCAAAAAACCGTGCCATTTTCTGGTCCTGTGACCCATTTCCAAACACCTTCAGTTTGAACATCGCTGCCTCCAATCCATCCAGCTCCAGCGGCTTGTTCGCCAGAAAGCTGCGCCTCTTCAGTTGAGGTTATGGTTGCCAGATAACCTTGTAAACCAAAATAAGTTCTAGCATCGGCTGCGGTTTTGGCCGCTGTCCAAGTAATCCCTAAAGCTGGGACATATTCATAATAATGCCCCGTTGAAGGTAAATAATTGGCACTACCAATAGTAAAAGAAAAGAGTTTATCCCCTAAGTTTGTAGTCAATGTCGTTTCAAAAACCACATCATTAACCGCTGCAATGAGATTTGTATAAGTCATGGGCAATCCACCAACCCCTTTCAAGCTCAACTTACCCTGTGAGGTATTCCAATTAGCAACAATGGTTGGGTGCGCTCCAGTTACAATCAATTTATCTTGGCCAAATGTATAGCCAGTTGATATTTGAATATAAAACGCATCAATTTCCGTATCATCGGGGTCTATAATGTCAAAACTTGTTACAATGTTTAATTGCGTTGTCGGACAATAGCTTTGATCGCCTGTGGCTATAATCTTCGGTGGTTCATTTTGAGACCAACAGATATTTTTTATGCAAAGAAAAAAAAGAAGATGTAATAATAAAAACTTTAACTTATGATTCAATTCTATTTAGTTTAGAGTATATAAACTTAAGAATAATTAATCTATAACTCATACAAAAATGGTTAGCATGCTAGAATAACAGTTAAACCGAATTGAAAACTCAAACTACAGATTAGCGTTTTTAGCTTCTATCCATTTGCTCATAAACTTGGTACTCTGCATGGCATGGTGTTGCAACATTTGACCTGTGAAGTTATTAAGTCGTTTTTCGTTTAATCGCTGAACTGTTTCTTCTATTGCTTTTGAAAATTTTTCGTGATGCTGGTTTTTATTGAATCTTTTATTGATGATTTGAAATCCGTTTTGCTGTTTTTCTTTCCAAAGTACATCATCGCAGTATAATTGAACCGCTTTATTGGCAAATTCTTGTGGATTATCCTCAACAAATCCATTGGGTTTGATGTTTCCAAACATTCCTTCCGAAGCCATAGCAGTCATTACACAAGGTGTTCCATTTTGCATGGCATCCACCAATTTGCCTTTTAAACCTGCACCAAACCGAATGGGCGCCAAACACACTTTGGCTTTCTCCATGACCTCATTAACATCTTCAACAAAACCTTTTACCAAAAAACCCGATTTTTCATTATGGAGCTGATTTACTTTTTGTGAAACATACGCACCATAAATATGCAGTTCGGCTTTTGGAAGTTGCTTTTTAATCCATGGCCAAATGGTTTCCTTTAAAAACAAAACGGCATTGTAATTGGGTTCATGCAGAAAATTACCGATACTTATAAAATGGTTTCGTTCTTCAAATTTTGGAAATTCATCAATGGTTGCATCTGAAATACCTTCCAACATAAATGGCAAATAAACTAATAATGATGCCTCTACTTTAAACTGATTTTTAAGAATATCCATTTCAATTTCAGAAATAATCAAACTCAAATCACTTCTATAAATACTGGCTATTTCCCGCTTTGCGGTGTCGTTGAATAAGTAAGATGTACCAACAGGAGCGTTCTCTTTAAATGCTTGTTGCCTACCTTTTCTTAAACCGTGTAAATCTTCGGTATCCAAAATCCGAAGTGCATTTGGGCAGTGTTCTGCAACGCGCCAACCAAACTGTTCTTCCATCATAAAACGGTCAAACAA
>CAXBNH010000432.1:0-2301 GCA_963976905.1 uncultured Algibacter sp. | reverse complement strand
GTCTTTTCATTTTGGTTAAAGAACCAATGTTTTCTGCCGAAACTCCTCTTCCTCGTCAGAAGCAACCCCTAAGGCTTCATAAACATAAGCGAAGGTTGAAAGCAATTCTGGTTTTCCATCTACAAGTGCCACATCGTGTTCAAAATGTGCCGATGGTTTATTATCCATAGTGGTAATGGTCCAGCCGTCACGGTGTTGTTTGATGCGGTGCGTGCCCATATTGATCATGGGCTCAATGGCCACGACCATGCCTTCAATAAATTTTTTGCCCCGCCCGCGTTTACCGTAGTTTGGCATTTCGGGATCTTCGTGCATTTTACTGCCTAAACCATGCCCGACCAATTCCCTTACTACACCATAGCCATGGTCTTCACAATATTTTTGGATTGCATAGCCCACATCGCCCACACGATTCCCAAATTTGAATTCCTTGATGCCAACGTATAGAGATTCTTTGGTGACTTGAAGTAACTTCTCGGTTTCTGGGTCAATGGCTCCAATAGAAAAAGTATAGGCATGATCGCCATAAAATCCATTTTTTAAAGCACCACAATCAATAGAAATAATATCTCCTTCAACCAAAGGTGTGTTATTTGGAATACCATGAACCACTTGATTATTGGGACTCATGCAAAGCGTGTTCGGAAAATCATAAAGCCCTAAAAAGGCTGGAATGGCACCGTGGTCCCTGATGTGCTCTTCGGCTATTTTATCTAGTTGAAGCGTGGTTACTCCAGGCTTAACAGCTTTTGCTATTTCGCCCAATGTTTTAGATACAATTAAAGCGCTTTCGCGCATCAATTCAATTTCTTCTTTATTTTTTACTACAATCATCTTTTTGAAAATATTTGCAAAGATACTGAAATAGCTAGAAAGGTTAAAAGTTAAGAGTTATGAGTTAAAAGTTTATGCAAAGAATAACCAATAACAACTGTTTATCGAAAGAAATCAAATAAGCCTTTCTTTTTTTCTGCTTTTGGTGGATTTGAATTTGTGATCATTTGGTAGATTTCTCCCCATCCTAAAAAACCACCTATGTTCCTGTCGTCAATAAAAATATCGGCATGTATTTTTCTGCTGATGTCATTGCTATAAGTTTCCTCAGGGAAACTTTGATTTACGGCATAAAAAACAATGTCATTTTTTTTACAAAACTCAACAGCTTCATCCAGTCTATCGGCACTTCTATAAGTCCATAAAATAAGCCGATGCCCTTTTTGTTGAAGCATTTTTAAGGTTTCAAACGCAAAAAGCATTGGCTTGCCTATTTTGGGATAGGCGTCTTCAACGATAGTGCCATCAAAATCAACAGCTATAATAAGAGTGTCATTAAAATTTATGGTCGTGGACTTGGTCAAAAAATAGGATGTTAAATTAAACTGTGTCTGGTCATGGCTGCTGGCTGTTCAACGCCTAAAAGATTTAGGATGGTTGGAGCAATATCGCCCAAAACGCCATCTTTTATGTCTTTTAAATCATTATCAATTAAAATAATGGGAACAGGGTTAGTGGTATGCGCTGTATTTGGCGAGCCATCTGGGTTTATCATGGTTTCACAATTACCGTGATCTGCAATCAACAAGGTAGTATAACCGTTTCCTAAAGCCGTTGTTACCACTTCTTTTACGCAAGCATCAACCGCTTCACAAGCTTTGATGGCGGCATTCATATCGCCTGTGTGCCCAACCATATCGCCATTGGCAAAATTCAAACACACAAAGTCAACATTACCTTTTTGTAATTCTGGAACCAAAGCATCTTTGAGTTCAAAAGCGCTCATTTCGGGTTTTAAATCGTAAGTGGCTACTTTGGGCGAGTTTCTTAAAATACGGGTTTCACCATTAAATACAGCTTCCCTGCCGCCAGAAAAGAAAAACGTTACGTGTGGATACTTCTCGGTTTCTGCAATACGTATTTGGGTTTTGTTGTTTTTTTCTAAAACTTCGCCTAAAGTTTCGGTTAAATTGTCTTTGTTGAAAATGACATTGATGCCTGTATAAGCATCGTTATAATTGGTAAGCGTTACATAATATAAATCAAGTTTATGCATGTTTTGTTCATGAAAATCTTGTTGCGATAATGCTTCTGTAAGTTCACGACCGCGATCGGTCCTAAAGTTGAAAAATATAATAACGTCGCCATCTTTGACTTTTGCAAGCGGCTGGCCATTATCATCAACCATGATGATCGGTTTTATAAATTCATCAGTAATATCATTGTCATAATTGGCTTGAATGGATTTGTTAACATTTGAAGATAATTCTCCGGTGCTGTTCACTAAAGCATCATAAGCCAATTTTA
>CAXBNH010000431.1:0-2314 GCA_963976905.1 uncultured Algibacter sp. | reverse complement strand
CCAATGACGTTACAGGCCCTTATGAATATATTTCAAGTTTTAGAATTAATCCAGGGGTATGGCCCCAAAATCTTGATGCTGAAAGTTTAAAGGAAATGGTTCCTATAACTGGTCGTGAAGACCCAAATCGAAAAGAAAAAGTAAAAGCAGGAGCATTTATAAAACGTGATTTAGAAATAGGACAAATGTCCCGGGATATGACACTTTTTGTAGATGATGATGGTACAGCTTATCATATCACAGCTTCCGAAGAAAATGAAACCTTATTGATTTCAAAATTATCAGATGATTATTTATCGCTCAGCGGAGATTATGTTCGTGTCTTTCCTGGTGGACGTAATGAAGCACCGGCAATTTTTAAAAAAGATGGTAAATATTATATGATAACCTCAGGACTTACAGGTTGGGCGCCAAACCCTGCACGATCTGCTGTGGCAGATAATATGTTCGGACCTTGGAAATCCCTTGGTAACCCGGTAAGAGGAACAGAAGAAGAAAAAAAGACAACCTTTAAAAGTCAAAGTACTTTTATATTTCCCGTTATAGGTAAACCAAATGCCTTTGTGTTTATGGCTGATAGATGGAACCCCCAAAACGCTATAGATGGCAGGTATGTTTGGCTACCTATTGAATTTGAAGACGACAAACCAATCATAAAATGGTATCCTGAGTGGGATTTAAGTTTTTTTAACACTAAAAAATAAGGAAAATGAGAATGATCAAACTTTTTACATGTTTTGCGCTTTTGATTTTGATTTGTTTAAGTTGCAAGTCTAAGATGAAAGATGAAAAGATAGAAAAAGAGCAAACAAAGCAGCCCAATGTTATAGTCATATTGGTAGATGATGCAGGGTATATTGATTTTGGATTTATGGGCAGTGAAGATTTGCCAACGCCAAATATTGACAAGCTAGCAACTAGTGGCGTTAAGTTTACCGATGCCCATGTGAGCGCCACGGTTTGCGCACCTTCAAGAGCGGGTTTGATTACCGGTAAATACCAACAACGTTTTGGTTTTGAAGCCAATGGTACCGGTGGAATCGGTTTGAGCGATGATGTAGTGACCATTGCAGACGTGTTTAAAAACAATGGATATAACACCTATGCTTTAGGAGAAGATATGTCAGACCATCCAAATCAAAGGGGTTTTAATGAGTTTTACGGTTTTATAGCAGGAAGTAGATCTTATTTCCCTATTGAAAACCCGACCAAAGAACAAATGCTTCAGCACAATGGAGAGCGTGTCATCTTTGAAGGCTATATGACGGATGTGTTGGGAGATCAATCTGTAAAGTATATAGAAGAGAGTGGCGATAAACCTTTCTTTATGTATCTAGCTTATAACGCGGTGCATACGCCTATGCATGCCAAAAAGGAAGATCTGGAAAAATTCAAAGACCATCCCCGAAAAGAATTGGCGGCCATGACATGGTCTTTAGATGAAAATGTAGGGAAATTTTTGAA
Organism: uncultured Algibacter sp.; assembly: GCA_963976905.1. GTDB lineage: Bacteria > Bacteroidota > Bacteroidia > Flavobacteriales > Flavobacteriaceae > Pseudalgibacter. The sequence continues at coordinate 850 of CAXBNH010000431.1, read as the reverse complement.
AAAGTTAGATGAGTTGGGCAAACGTGAAAACACGCTGATTTATTTTTTGAGTGATAACGGTGGCGCTCATAACAACCAATCCAAAGAAGGCCCACTTAAAGGTTGGAAAGGAAATAAGTTTGAAGGCGGACACCGTGTGCCTTTTGTGGTGAGTTGGCCAGGCGCATTAAAAGGAGAAAAAACGTTTGATGGACTTACTTCGTCATTAGATATATTTACAACATCATTAGCTGCTGCAAACATTAAAAAACCTGAAAACCTTCTGTTAGATGGAGCAGATTTACTGCCTTATCTTAAAGGTGAAAAGAAAGGCAATCCACATGAGCAACTTTTTTGGAGAAAACTGGATAAATCGGCTGCAAGAATTGGGGATTATAAAGTTGTTAGTCTTGATAATTATGGTTCCGTTATGTATAACTTGAAGTCAGATTTAGGGGAAACAAAGGACCTTTCAAAAAGTGATTCCAAAAAATTTAAGGAAATAATGACTAATTTCGATACCTGGAAGTCTCAACTAATAAATCCGCTATGGGATGAAGGAAAGGAATGGATGGATGTTTCTTCTTATATTCACAAACAACTCATGCAAAACAAAGAAGCTGAGTACAAAGATATTTGGGATCCTGCTTACAAGAAAACACTGTTAAAACAATAAAAATTATCCCATATTTGAATTAAGTTCATTTTGATAGATTGAGAAGGCATCGTGCCAGTAGTAACCACAAAACCTACAAAGGCATTATCTTATAAACTATGTAAGTTTTTATTATCAAGTTAAAGGTTAAAACCCTGCAATTTTATTTTACCTTGAAAAACCACCTGCTTAGCTGGTGGTGATGTTCTTTTGGCT
>CAXBNH010000430.1:0-2340 GCA_963976905.1 uncultured Algibacter sp. | reverse complement strand
TTGATGAAGCGCATTGTATCTCGCAATGGGGGAACGATTTTAGACCCACTTATAAAAACATCACGCTTTTAAGGCAATTGCAACCCAGCGTAAATGTGATTGCGCTCACCGCTTCCGCCAGGCCAGAAGTGGTTGAAGATATTGTTAAGGAACTCGACTTTATAAGTCCGAAGATTTTTAAGCAATCGTTTTTCCGCCCTAATCTAGCCTACATGGTTTTTACTGAAAACGATAAACACTATCGCATTGAAACCATTTTAAAAAAATACAAAGCGCCCTCTATTATTTATGTCCGGAATAGAAAATTAACGCTGGATTTGAGCCAGTTTTTAGAATCTAAAGGCATTACAGCCACGTATTTTCACGGCGGAATTACCAATGCTGAAAAAGACACCCACATGGAACAATGGCTCAACAACCAAAAACAAGTGATGGTCGCTACCAACGCTTTTGGAATGGGCATTGACAAACCCGATGTAAAAACCGTTATACATTTAAACCTGCCAGAAAGCATGGAAAGTTATTTTCAAGAAGCGGGGCGTGTGGGACGTGATGGCGAAAAGGCTTTTGCCATCATTCTAAAAAACAAAAGTGACGAAACATTGGTTAAAAATCAATTTTTGGGCGTGTTGCCAGATGTGGACTACATCAAGCAAGTTTATAGAAAATTGTGCAACTACTTTCAAATCTCTTATGGCGAAGGCGAGTTTTTTACACAAGATTTTAATTTTACCACATTCTGCCAAACCTATAATTTTAATGGCATTATGTGCTACAATGCGTTGCAATTATTAGATAGAAATAGCATTATCAGCCTTTCCAAACAATTCAGCAATCATGCAACACTGCAATTTATAATCTCTAGTGCGGCACTTTTTAATTATTTGGAAACGCATCAAGATTTTAGCTTGATAGTAAAATCTATTTTAAGAATGTACGGTGGTATTTTTGAACACGAAACCAAAATAAACACCAAAAACATCGCTGATAAAGCTTCGATCAATGAAACTGTTTTAATCAAAACCTTAAAAAAACTAGAGGCTGATGAGATTGTAACTTTAAAATTAGTGAATACCGATGCGCAAATCACGTTTATTGAACCCCGTGAAGATGATAAAACCATCAATAGAATTGCCAATTTTATTGAGCAACAAAACGAACTAAAACAAAACCAAGTAAAAGCGATGCTTGATTATGTTGAAAACGATTCGGTTTGCAAAAGCATGCAGCTCCTCGCCTATTTTGGGGAAAACAAAAGTGACCTAAAACCTTGTGGCATTTGTTCGGTTTGTATTAATACAAAAAAAGAGACTGCTCCCAAAAATCCAAATATTCTAAAAAAACAAATCATAGAATTGTTGGAACATGGCGATTTATCCTCAAGAAATCTGACAGAAAAATTAAATGGCTCAGAAAAAGAGATTCAAAATGTATTGCAATTAATGCTGGAACACGATATTATTGCAATCACAAAAACCAATACCTACAAACTTTATCATTTATAAAATGACTATTGAAAAAAAGAGAGATTTAAGAATTGTATTTATGGGCACGCCTGATTTTGCTGTTGCCACCCTAAAAACATTGGTTGAAAACCATTACAATATAGTAGGTGTAATTACCGCACCCGACAAACCCGCTGGCAGAGGCCGACAGCTTAATGAAAGTGCCGTGAAACAATATTCTAAATCCGTTAGGTTAACTATTTTACAACCTACCAATTTAAAGAATGATGATTTTTTAGAGGAATTAAAATCGTTGGATGCCAACCTTCAAATTGTAGTGGCGTTTAGAATGCTACCAAAAGCAGTTTGGCAAATGCCCGAATATGGCACGTTTAATCTACATGCATCTTTATTACCAAACTATCGCGGAGCCGCTCCAATTAATTGGGCGATTATCAATGGGGAAACCAAAACAGGCGTTTCAACGTTCTTTATTGATGATAAAATTGATACTGGAGATATGATCCTTCAAGAGGAAACAGCTATTGCATCTGATGAAAACGCAGGAAGTCTTCATAACAAACTGATGGATTTAGGAAACGGATTGGTTTTAAAAACCGTCAATCTCATTGCGAAAGGCGATGTAAAAACCATGCCCCAAAAAGAAACAGCACACATAAAAACGGCTTATAAACTGGACAAAGACAATTGTAAAATTGATTGGACAAATTCCTTAAACCACATCTATAACCAAATTCGTGGATTAAGTCCGTATCCTGCGGCTTGGTGCACGTTAGTAAATGGCAATGATTCCTTGGATGTAAAAATTTATAAAGCCGAAAAGGAAGAAACCCATCACACTTTTGAAACAGGCACTATCATTTCAACTAAAAAA
>CAXBNH010000429.1:0-2359 GCA_963976905.1 uncultured Algibacter sp. | reverse complement strand
AACATATAGGGGATACGGGCTGTTGGGTTTTTGACCGTGGAGCGGACAATGGCATTTTAAAAGATTTTTTTATCGGCCAGTGCCCACAAACGATCATCCGTTTAAAAAAGAATACAAAGGTTTTTATAAACAGACCGAGCACCGCGTAAGCGGGCTGGTCAGAAAAACAGATTTTTCCATCACGCAGACCGTAACCAAGATAAAGAAGGACAGGGCCGTATTGGTTGACTATGAGCTGGGGGCAATCCCGATAAGCCATGCCATAAAAGGCGTTGCACATTGTTTGTGGCTGGTGACCTCAAGAAACAAAAGACATGGCGGACTTTGCTATCTGCTTGTCAAAAGTGGGCTCTCCACAGCCATTGAAGTGGCAAAATGGGCCTTTAAAGGGTATGGCCTGCGTTGGAAAATAGAAGAATACCATAGACATATAAAGCAAGAGTACAAACTGGAGGCCATCCAGATGAAGACCTTTGACGGCCTGCAATCCATGCTTGCCACGCTCACCGTGGCCATGTTCATCATTTACAAAAAAACACAGTCGCTGCATTTTAGCTTACTGCTCGATGCAGGCTATAACTACCTGAACAAACATACGGTAAGGGAGCTTACAAATTTTATATATTACATAATATCCAAAGTGGTTTCCATATTGCTGATGCCCACTAGGATAAGGTGGAAAATAGTCGAAACACCCCCTGATGCCCATAGGGGACAACTGAATCTGATGCTTAACTAAAAAAAACAGGGGATGGCTAATTGTTTATAAGCTTTTTAATAGTATCATGATGACGTACAGGGCGGACATCTCCCATACCGTCCCATACCATTCACTATGATGGAGATCTCATTGTACAGTTTGGACAGCAGTTTCATTTTCTTGGAGGAACGGAACCGTTCCCTTACCTTGTAACCTTTGGATACAGTAGGTTCAAATTCGTCTAATATGAGATGATTTATTGATAATAATTTCAATATCTTCCTTCAGAAAGTTCGAATTCTGTCCTCTTGAGCTCACTATTTTAGGGGGGGGGCAATTATTGAAAGCATTATCTTCAACTTCATTCTTCAAAAATAGATATCTGTATTTATTGCGTTAATTTCAAGTGCCAACTTGCCAAGTTATTTTATATAAAAAGGCATACTATTAGGTGTACCATTATTTCGGATCAAGACCAATTGTTGTGCTTATGCAAATATTGTTGTTAATCTATAAAGGAAAAAATGAATCAAGGAATATTATTGTGTTGTTTTTTATTTGGATCGATTTAAAATAGAAAAATTTAGCAAATACAAACCGAACCAACCTGCCGGCAAGCAGGAACGGAGGCAGCCGATATTTTTCACAAAGTCAAATTCAAAAAACCTTTAATTTCTAAAATCAATTCATTAATATTACATTTACATTGTCATTCCTGCGAAATCGAAGTTTCACGAATACAATATTATAAAATATGGATCAAAGAGTAACGCAGGAATCCATTTTGTATAACAGCTTTAATTTATAAGATTCCTGCCTTTGCAGGAATGACAGAATAGTTTGATATCAGCATCTTCCATAGACCAAGTTTTTGAAACCGCCCGAGTAGAGGAGGTTATCGGAGATTTTGTGCAACTTAAAAAAGCCGGGAGTAATTTTAAAGGCTTAAGCCCTTTTAGCGATGAGCGTTCACCAAGTTTTATGGTGTCGCCAGTAAAACAAATCTGGAAAGATTTTTCAACCGGAAAGGGGGGGACTGCCGTTTCTTTTTTAATGGAACACGAGCATTTTACCTATCCGGAAGCCATAAGGTATTTGGCAAAAAAATACAATATTGAAATTGAGGAAACCGTTCAGACAGACGAACAAAAGGAAAAAGCAAATGAAAAAGAGAGTTTGTATTTAGTAAGTGAGTTTGCAAACACCTATTTTCAAAAAATATTACATAAAACCGACCAAGGAAAATCTATTGGTTTAAGTTATTTTAAAGAACGCGGCTTTACCGAAGAAACCATAAAAAAATTCGATTTAGGATATGCTTTAAACCAATGGCAAGCCTTTACAGACGAAGCTTTAAAACAAGGGTATAGTATTGATTATTTGGCAAAAACGGGGCTTACCATTGTTAAAGAAGATAAGCGTTTTGATCGGTTTAAGGGGCGTGTTATGTTTCCTATAAAAAGTATGAGCGGCCGTGTTTTGGGCTTTGGCGGGCGTATACTTGTAAACGATAAAAAAGCTGCTAAATATGTAAACTCGCCCGAGAGTGAAATATACTATAAAAGCAAAGTGTTGTATGGTATTTATCATGCAAAGCAAAGTATTGCCAAGGAAGATAATTGTTATTTGGTTGAGGGGTATACCGATGTTATTCAGTTT
>CAXBNH010000428.1:0-2375 GCA_963976905.1 uncultured Algibacter sp. | reverse complement strand
GCTCTTCTGTCTAATGTTTTCATAATGTTATTGTATTTAAGTTTATGAGTTTAATCACTAGTGTCTACTATAAATTTTAAAATGTTCTTTGAAATTATTGATAATTAGAAAGATATCACTGTTTTTTGACGGTGACGATTTGAATTGCACTTTTTTTAAGTTCGTGATTTTTCCACGAACCTATGAATCAAGGCAAATACGTTTTCGCTCAACTCACTGAATTATTGCCCCAACGGGTTTTTGATAGGATTGTTTCCAAATGTAATGGTAACAAGTATGTAAGGCACTTCACTTGCTGGAACCAGCTCATGTGCATGGTTTTTGGTCAGGTTTCCGGAAGGGAAAGTCTTCGGGACCTGCTGGTAGTTATCAAAGCTCACCAGAACAAATCTTACCATTTAGGGTTTAGCAAAAGTGTTACTTTGAGTAACCTTGCAAAGGCCAATGAAAAAAGATCCTATCTGATTTTTGAACAGTATGCCAATTATCTAATAGCTCTGGCAAGAAGCAAGAGTAGTGAAAATGATTTAGGGATAAACGGGAGGGTTTATGCCTTTGACTCCACGACCATTGATCTGTGCTTGGGAGTATTCTGGTGGGCTACTTTCCGCAAGGCAAAAGCGGGGATAAAACTGCACACCTTATTTGATGTTACCACCCAGATAGCAGCATTCGTTCATTTTTCTGAAGCAGACGTACACGATGTCAATGCCATGGACTATCTCATTTACGAGCCATCGGCCTATTACGTGTTCGACCGCGGTTATGTAGATTTTAATCGGTTATACACCATCACGACCCAACAGGCATTTTTCGTGGTAAGAGCCAAATCCAACCTGAAATTCAATCGCATATATTCTCGTAAGATTGACAAATCTACTGGAGTGAAAGCTGACCAAACCGGAAAACTGAGCGGATTTTACACCTCTAAGGAGTACCCTGATAAAATCAGACGGATTAAATTCCATGACATTGAAAACGACAGAACCTTTGTGTTTTTGACCAACAACTTTGAGCTGACGGCACTACAGGTCGCACTGCTGTACAAGCAACGTTGGCAGGTGGAACTTTTCTTTAAATGGATAAAGCAACACTTAAAGGTAAAATCGTTTTGGGGAACCACGGAAAATGCAGTACGCATACAAATCAATGCGGCCATAATCACCTATTGTCTGGTCTCTATTTTCAAAAATGAACATAAAATAGAGCAATCCACCTACGAAATAATACAGATTCTCGGCGTATCCCTACTGGATAAAACCTCTGTAAAACAGTTGTTTACAAATTCTAATTACAATAATGTCAATGAACGTACTGATAACCAGTTGAAAATCAACTTATTTTAAGTGGACACTAGTGAAACTGCATTTAAATAGATTACTCATCTCTGCCTAGTAGGTCGTTAGGGTTATAATGTTTTGGATTTTCACCAACAATTTGATTCCTGTAAAAGGTCAATTAACGAAACTATTAAAAGAGACCGATTTGGGTCACTCTATTTTTTTTTTTTTGAGTATTACAAAAGCTGTCCTCTCAAACCCTTTTAGAGCGGTATCTTCAATTCAATAATAAAATTACTTGATCGTTTATGAGTCCTTAGGTGTTTTTAAACTTAGTTTATAATATTTGAATTCTACGAATTAATCGTTCTTTTCATCGATGATAATGGTCGTTTTAACGATTACATAACAACAATTAATAAAGTGTTTACAACATAAAAAAATGTCATCACAACATTATGTGAGAATTATCTGATATAAAAGTGATCTTTGACATGTAAGAAAATACTTTTATAATACAGACCTAGTTTATGATATTTAAAAATCTATTCCGACCAAACGTAAAGAGTTTTAAGTCAATTTTATTTTGTGCAATTTTTTTGATGTTCGCTTCCACAAGCGTTTTTGCCCAGACCGCACCAGGAGGTGTTCATACTGATTTAAATCTTTGGCTAAAAACCGATCAAGGTACGGTTGGTGTTTCCAATTTGAGCCAATGGACGGACCAATCTCCCAATAATAACAATGCTGTTCAAGCCACAGCTGGGCTTCAACCCGAAATAGTAGCCAATGGAATAAACTATCATTCCATGATCGATTTTGATGGCACGGATGATATCATGGCATTTGATAGCGACTTAGGTCTTAACGGTGATAATGCCTTTACGCTGTTCGGTATCATGCAAATGCCCAGCGTACCTGCAAAAACATCAATTATAGCTACCGATAGCTGTGGTGACGGTTTCGCCTGGTATCAAGAGAATGTTGGCGACCCAGGCAAAATTGCCATAACACAATGTGGAACAGATGGGGCTTTCGGTGATGCCGTCGTAGCTGGCGAAACTACCTTACGAATGGTTTCACGGGATATTACCG
>CAXBNH010000427.1:0-2385 GCA_963976905.1 uncultured Algibacter sp. | reverse complement strand
AAAATTAAGATTATTATTCTACTTTTAAACAGTTCGGTTTTAAGGGAAGATTACACAAGACCGTTGGCAACAAGCTAAAAAAAACTCGGAACTGAAATTAAAGATTCGGAAAAATGACAAAAATAATTGTAAGTACTGATTGCGGAAATGCACCGAAAAAGGAATTTCTAAAGGAAATAAATATCGCCTTTGCCAAAGGAAATTCGGATTTTCTGACAGAGAGCGTAACGGACAAAATTATTTGGAATATAATTGGAGACAAAAAATTGAGGGAAAAGAAAAGTTTACGGAGGAATTAGAAAAGATGAAAACGAAAAAAGCATCGGAATTGACACTCGACCGAATTTTAACTCACGGAAAAGAAGGTGCTGTAAGCAGAATTATGAAAATGCAAAACGGAAAAAAATATGCGTTTTCGGACTTTTATGAATTTAGTGGAGCAAAAGGTGCGAAATTAAAATCAATAATATCATACGTAATCGGAATTTAACCAAAAGCGGAAAAAAAGCCAGCTGCCAACATGCGTATATAACAAATAAGACAATTACAAACCCCTACTCCACGCGCTCAATATGTGCTCCAATAGCACGCAAACGCTCATCAATGTTTTCGTAACCACGGTCTATCTGTTCAATATTTTGAATGGTTGACGTGCCTTTTGCAGAAAGTGCTGCAATAAGCAAGGACACACCAGCACGAATATCTGGTGAGGTCATGGTCATGGCCTTTAATGTGGATTTAAAATCATGCCCAATAACGGTGGCACGATGCGGATCGCACAAAATGATTTTCGCCCCCATATCAATTAATTTATCCACAAAAAACAAGCGGCTTTCAAACATTTTTTGATGTATCAATACACTACCGCGTGCTTGGGTTGCCACCACCAAAATAATACTTAATAAATCGGGCGTAAAACCTGGCCACGGCGCATCGGAAATGGTTAAAATAGACCCATCAATAAAACTTTGTATTTCGTACCCATCGGGGTGTGCTGGAATATGGATATCGTCACCGCGTTTTTCAACGGTAATGCCTAATTTTCTGAAGGTTTCAGGAATCAATCCTAAATCGTCCCAAGATACATTGGTAATGGTCAGTTCACTTTTGGTCATGGCAGCCAAACCAATCCAACTGCCTATTTCAATCATATCGGGCAACATGTTATGGTCTGTACCACCCAATTTTTCAACACCATCAATAATCAGCATATTGGAACCTACACCGCTAATTTTGGCACCCATTCTGTTCAGCATTTTACATAATTGCTGCAAATAGGGTTCGCAAGCGGCATTGTAAATTGTGGTCTGCCCTTCGGCCAAAACCGCAGCCATTACAATATTTGCTGTTCCTGTAACCGAAGCCTCTTCAAGTAGCATGTAAGTGCCTTTTAACTTGTTGGACTCCACGCCATAAAACTGTTCTTCTCTGTTGTATCTAAATTTAGCACCTAGTTTTATCAGGCCTTCAAAATGCGTGTCTAAACGACGACGCCCAATTTTATCACCGCCCGGCTTTGGAATGTATCCCTTACCAAACCGTGCCAACATAGGCCCAACTATCATAATGGAACCACGTAAACCACGGCCATCTGTTTTAAATTCGTCTGATTCTAAATATTTTAAATTGAGGTCATCTGCTTGAAATGTGTACGTCCCTTTTCCTAACTTTTCAATTTTAACACCCAATTTCTTCAACAAACCAATAAGTTTGTTAACATCTACAATATCTGGAATGTTGTTGATCGTGATTAATTCTGAGGTTAGCAAAACAGCACATAAAATCTGTAACGCTTCATTTTTGGCTCCTTGAGGCTGTATGCTGCCTTTAAGTTGGTGGCCACCTTCAATTTTAAATGTTCCCATACGGTATTAGTAACGCTTTCTTTGTCGGTTATTGGTATTCTTTTTATGGTGCCCTTTCTTGTTGTTATTAGTTGAAAATTTGTTTTTTGAACGCATCAAACTTGTAGCGTCAGACAAATCTTCTTCAGAATTTTTAAGGTTTATCTTTCCGCCTGAAAGTTCATATAAATGATGGTAAATAACATCATCTTCCACGGTGTCTTTATTCCAGTTCAAAAAACACTTTTTCATGTGGTTTGCAATGGTATAGATAAGCGCTTCCTTTAAATCGCCATCTTCCCATGTGTTGGCAACATCGATCATGGTTTTTATGTTATTGCCATAAAAACGGTACTTAGGGAAATTTTGGGGATATTTTAAAGGCTCCGGGTGCTCTTCTAATTCTTCTTTTGAAGGCTTTGGGTATGGAGAATCCACGTCCAATTCAAAATTGGCCATTATAAAAAGTTGATCCCAAAGCTTATGTTGAAAATCTGGCACATCACGCAAATGTGGTTGTAAATTCCCCATTACGGCGATA
>CAXBNH010000426.1:0-2407 GCA_963976905.1 uncultured Algibacter sp. | reverse complement strand
AAAGCTGATAAAGTTCGTCCTTTGCGTGCATCCAAGATTGGGGCAACCCTTTCATTATAGGGTGCTCTGGTGCTCTGGTCGTTAAAACAAACTTGCGCTGTGGCCCATGATCTCCTCCTTTGCCTTTTATGGTATCGCGTTGTATTTTACCAATTGTATCATAATAAATATAGGGGCCACTTTTTTCGTTTCTTCCGTCCCATCCACCAAGTGCTGTCATTTTATTAAATGCCTTCCATTCTCCCCAAGAATTATTTGCAGCATGCACTACAACCAGGCCACCGCCATTTTGCATGTAGGTTTCAAAATTCTTTTTAGTCGTTTCATTCCAATAAGAAGCTTTCCATCCAAAGTTTGATACTACCACATCGTAAGCCTCAAAATCAGGACTGTAATTAAGGTCAGCCTTTGGGTTATCAACCGCTATATGCTCTTTTTCCGAAGTTATGGGATACAAGGTTAAAAGTTCTTTTATATCATCAACACCCAAGCTTTTATTGTAATGGGGGCCTTGCCAGGTATAAGTAGTACGTTCTACATCAACATCAAACAAACCTGTTTCTTCTAAATAGCTCTTCATCATCACCGTTGTTTTTGGCCAAACTCCATGGCTATTTTCACCATCAATAATTAAAGCTTTAAGTTTAGTTTTTTCTTGAGAACTGCAACTTTGCACACTAGTAAATAGAATTAGCACACAAAGCATCAGAAGTTTTTGAATATTGAACATAAAAAAGAAATTAAAAAAATTCGATTAAATATACAACAGTAAAATAAAACGTGGCTCATAAAAAACAATTGAGCTTAAATAAAACTAGATAAAACGATAAATAAAAAATTTCTTGAAGCCGACTATCCTCGCAGAGCCATCGGGGAATTATTTAGATTAAACATCAATATAGATGTAGTAAACTAATTCTTTATTCTTAAATTGTGATTACTAACATTCTGTGAGACCAAATTATTATCAATCTTTTTTACTTAGTTACCAAACTAAAATATATTTTACCTATTTTTAAAAAATATCCTTTAAATAATTATCGCCTATGAACACTCGAATACTATTGGTTTTAGTTTTTGTGCTTAACGCACTTGTTTTACATGCACAAGAAACACCAGTTGCTTATACAGGAGCCCTTATTTACACCATTAATGGGACACCATTAGAAAATGGGACACTGATTGTACAAAATGGAAAAATCACCGCTATAGGAACAGACATAAAAATTCCTAACAATGCAAAAATCAATGATGTAACAGGTAAAGCCATTATGCCAGGGCTTATTGATACGCATTCCCATTTGGGGAATGGGTCTGGTGGCGACCAATCAGACGCCCTACACCCTGATGTGCGTCTGTTGGATGCCTTAGACCCCATGGCCGTTAATTTAATGAAAGCAAGAGCTGGAGGCATAACAACTATTAATATTATGCCCGGATCTGGGCATCTTATGAGTGGCCAAACCTTATATATTAAAACGAGAAAAGGTAAAGTGATTGAAGATCTTACGATATGCAACAATGTGTTAACAGCTATTTGTGGAGGTATGAAAATGGCTAATGGCACCAATTCAATGCGCGATAAACCGTTTCCGGGAACCCGTGCAAAATCTGCCGCCATGGTACGTGGGCTATTTGTTAAAGCCCAAGAATATCAAAAGAAATTAGCAGCTGCAAAAACAGCACCCGAAAAGGCTCCTGAACGCGATTTGAAAATGGAAGGCCTTATAGAAATCTTAGAGGGCAAACGTATTGTACACTTTCATACGCATAGGCATGATGACGTATTAACAGCCATTAGAATTTCAAAAGAATTTGGATTTAAAATTGTTTTACATCATGTAAGCGAAGCTTGGAAAGTGGCCGATGAAATTGCTGATGCCAAAGTTCCAGTTTCATTGATTTTTATTGATTCTCCCGGTGGGAAAATGGAAGCGGTTGACCTGCTCCCTAAAAGTGGAATGGCTTTAGAAAAAGCTGGGGTTGATGTTGCTTTTCATACGGATGACCCCATAACCGATTCCCGCTTATTTCTTCGCTCTGCGGCTATAGCTGTTAGAGCAGGCATGACAAAAACTAAGGCTTTAGAAGGGCTTACTTTGGCAGGAGCACGAATGTTGGAATTAGATAATAGGATTGGTTCGCTTGAAAAAGGAAAAGATGCAGATTTTATTATACTTTCTGGAGATCCATTAAGCGTTTATAGCCATGTAGAGCAAACCTGGATTGAAGGCATCAAGGTATTTGATAGAGCCGACAGCGAAGATAAAGCCTATGCGGTGGGAGGCTATCATGTATATCCCGAAGCAACAACACATGTTCATGATTAATAAAAAACCTATGATTAAATATATACTAATAATTGGCAGCTTGATTCTAGTAGGTCAATCTACCAGTGCTCAAATTG
>CAXBNH010000425.1:0-2409 GCA_963976905.1 uncultured Algibacter sp. | reverse complement strand
TTTTAAACAGTTCGGTTTTTGGGGAAGCTTACAAAAAAACTTTACAGATTATGTCAATTATTTAAACGACAATAATTACATACCTTCAAATGGTAAGAAATGGGTTGATTCAATAAGAAGACTTGGGAATGAGGCTAATCATAAAATTGAATTCAAAACTTAAAAAGACGCTGAAAGAATTCTAAATTTCACAGAAATGCTTTTGAAATTTATTTATGAATTACCCGGAATCATGGAAGAATTTGAAAAAGAATAAAAACGTGTGCTAACATGCGTATATAACAAATAAAACAAGCCTTCCTAAACCGCAGGCCTAATATCCACCGCCACTTTCATTTTATTTTTGCCAGTACTGTAAATAACGCCTTTTAGCGGTGGCACATCATAATAATCACGCCCGTAGGATACAATAATATGTTGGTTTTTTGGTATTTGATTGTTGGTGGGGTCAAAATCTACCCAGCCAAACGTGGGTATATAAACCGAAAACCAAGCATGCGAGGCATCGGTACCTACCAATTTTTCTTTTCCCGGCGGGGGCAAGGTTTCAATATAGCCACTCACATATCTGGCGGGCAAACCAACGGAACGCACACAGGCAATGGCTATTTGCGCAAAGTCTTGGCATACGCCTTTTTTCTGCTTGATGACTTCATGTATTGGTGTTGCTACATTGGTGACTTCGGTATCAAAATCAAAATCGGTATAAATGCGTTGCATCAATTCAAAAGCGGCTTCAAAAACAGGCCGTTTGGGTTTAAAAGATGCTTCGGCATAGGCTTTGATTTCTGGCGTTATTCTAGCCACCAATATGGATTCCAAAATAAATTGCCGCACTTCTAAAATATCCAAATCATTACTTTTTAAAGCTTTAATGGCTTCTTGCAAAGTGATTTTTTTTCCAGAAATAGATTTTTCAATATCTGGTTGAAGGGTATAGTCTCTTAATACTTTGCTTTTAGCTGTAACCGTCAGTTTTTCATGATGTTTTTGTATGGCAAAACGCGTGACTGTATTCCCGAAAAAATCCAGTTTATCTGAAATTTCAGTAGGCGTAGGGGTAATTTCCAAATTGTAATCCAATAAGGTTTGCCCAACCATATCTTTTGGTTTTATAGTGGCAATATTATGGCAAAACGTAACACCGCTAGAATAGTCGTAACTGGTAATATGGGATATTTGAAATATCATGGTTAAAGTGGGAAATTTTGATTGACTAATTGTTTTTGTTGATAGGAATGGTTAAAATAGGTATCAGAAATCGCTAAAGCTGTTTCATGTAGCAAATCGCTAAATCCTGAAAGCACATCATCCAGATTTTGTCTTAAATTTTTATCTACATTTAAAGCCATGAGATGACCCACCGTTAAGCCTTTAATTTTTTTATTGGCTTCATTAATGAAAATTTGGCATTCTGTAACATCGCCTGTAATTTCAGAATGTGGCAAACGGTCTATATCTTTTTGAATACGCCTCAATTGGTAGGTCAAGGATTTTGGGTATTCTGTATCCAATAAAATGAGTTGAATCACATTTTCGACACTTAAATAAGACCGATAGCTATACCTGTAAATATTAAGGCTTTCATGGCTGTTCAATAACGATTCCAATATATCATACTGCAATGATTCATCATGGTTAAAGACCAAAAGCGATCGGCATTTTTCCACATTCATCATGGCCTGTTCTTTTTGTAAACCTATAAAATATAAAAGCAGTCCTTGTTCAACGAGAATACTTTCTTCTATAAGTCCCATAAAAGCAATAAGTCTGGTAATATTACGATCCAATAACTTGATGAGCTCCGAAATGGAATAATCGCCATCTTCTCTAAATTTAGACCATAATTTTTGGATGCTATCGAACACACGCCACATATCTTTGGACCATAAATTCCTCAAGGAATAATAGGCATTGCTAAAACTATCCATGGTTTGGGCAAAACTGCCCATCCTGCTTTTGTCCATCATTAAAGAGCGTATTTCCTTTAATGGATTTTTTAAAACATCTTCGCTTCCCTCACCAACAAAACCGGGGAAGGTAGAAGTAATATTAGTTAATGACTTAAATAGGTACTGCAAACTATCAGATTGCGATTTGCAGTCGTTGTATTGCACACTCCCCATTTTGTTGAGCACCATTCTTAAAAACCGTGCCGTAACCAAAGCCCTGCCCAAATAACGTCCAGACCAATACAGGTTTTCTGCGGTGTTACTAGGCAAATCATTAATATCAGAAATAGCTATTTTGCTAGAACTGTTCCATGTGTAATTTTGGATATTGGTTTGTGGTGTATCTGTGAGTATCCAAAAATCCTTACTAACACCACCACGCTGGTTGGATACAAATAGATCTTCTCTTTCTACAGCTACCCGAACCAAACCACCGGGCATCACACTATAGCTGTCT
>CAXBNH010000424.1:0-2414 GCA_963976905.1 uncultured Algibacter sp. | reverse complement strand
GCATTGCCACTAAACGTTTTTCTTAAATTGTAAAGCGTGCTTATGTTGCTAAATATGTTGCCTGTGTTTTGTACCCCTGCAAATGTTTTTACTTTTTCTATGTATGAATATCCAAATTCTTTAGTGGGCTCGAACATGGTGCCTTCACCAAAATCATTCCAAGTGATGAGTTGTAAATAATCTAAATTGGCAGTTTTTGCCATGGTTAGGGTTTCATCTAAAGTACCACCGTTATTATGGTCTATGGTCCAGCCGATAACTGTTGATGTGTTGCCTTCTTCGTAAAAATCATTAAATCCAGGATAGGCACTTCCCATGGCAACTTCCAAATTTGGAAGACTGTTGGCATAAAAATTAGAAATATGTGTATTGTCTTTATATACCCATGCATATTCGCCTTGGGCATTATCTCCAGCTTCTGAAGATTCGTACCATAAAGTTAAAAATGTTGGTTTTGGATTTAAAGCACTAAAAGTTTGCGTCCATTGTTCTGGAGTGGTTAATGTAATGGGACCAAAATTAAGGAGCAGCGGTTTGTTGTTTATTTTAATATAATTGGCATCTTTAAAATAATTGTTCTGCATGTATGCCATGTCTTTTTTTGCAGCACTTACTGTGGTTGGTGCCAATTGGGTGTCTACAATGTTTGTTAAAAAACGGTCTTCGTATACAATGGCATACTCTAAACCTACTTTATCCAGCATGGCAATAATTTGCTCTGAATTTTCCTTTAGCATGCCAAAATCATTCAAATTATAGGTGCCGTACCAATCAATTAAAACGCCATCAATACCCGCATATTTCATTAACAATAAATGGTTTTCAATCACATCTTTGTCGCCAGAATGGTAAGGGCCAATTAATGGATAGTAATGCGACGCTATTTCTCTTTTGCCATTGGCATCCCTATTATCTGGATTTTTATTGTTCATCGTCCAATGATGCCCCCATTGCTTATTGGGCGTGCTTTCTTTAGATTCAAACCAAGGCATATAATGCATGAATATTTTGGTGTTGTTTGTTTTGGATATAGAAACAGCATCAAAAACCTCAAGTTTAAAAGGTGGTTCTTTGTCATCATCTTTAGTGTCAGAATTAGAACTACAGCCTAAGGTTAACAGACAAAATAGGATGATATTTAGATTCAAAATAAACTTAATCATAGGTTTGAAAGTATCTTCTTAAATGATGGTTTTTTGTTTGATGGTAAAAAATGTTAGCCTTCTAAAAAACTAACTCAAAAAAATTAGAAGGCTAACAACAAACAAACTATATTAATTAGGGTATCCAGGATTCTGGTCAAGGTTTGTATTGGTGCTTAAAACCGATGTAGGAATAGGGAACAAAGCTCTAGTAGCTTCTGTAGTTCCTTTTTCCCACCAAGGTTGAAAGAAGGTTCCAAACCGGATATTGTCTGTTCTTCTGTGCCCTTCAAAAATAAATTCACGAAGCAGTTCTTTATCTAGGTATTCTAAATCAATAACATCCGGTGTTTCTGTGCCAGCGCGTTGTGTGATTTGGTCTAAAAACGGACGGGCTAAATCTGGCGCATTTAAACGTACATAGCATTCTGCTTGCATCATTAAAATTTCTGCATACCTGATCAATACAAAATCGTTATCGCGTTCCCATTGGTCGCCCGCATTGATTTGGTATTTGTTTAAACGTACGCCTTCATTTTGCTTGGCGTCTTCAAAATTTGAGATGTCTTCGGTATACGTTAAAGGCTGTCCGCTATCCATAATAATCACTGATCCTGTTGCCAAGTTTATTTGGTCGCCTTCTAATAAGGCTGCTTTACGGCGGTCTAAATCGTCAAAAGATGAATATACGCCTGGTTGTGCACACATACCATTGGCAGACCATTGGTAATTACCTATTGGTGATACCGCAAATTTTTGCAAATAATGATAAGACATAGAACTCATGTAGTTACCTAGAGTTCCTGCTTTAGAATCATAAGGAATGGCAAAGATGGTTTCTGTGGATTTTTCATTTTGAGTGGCAAAATTTGCAAAATAATCAGGTTCTAAAGTGTATCCAGAAATGTTTTGGCACATATCAATACAATCTTGCCAACGAGCCGTGCCAACAAAAGCTTCGGAGTTTAGATACAATCTTGCCAATAACGCATACGCCACATTTTTAGTGAATTTTGAATAAGCAATGGTTGCTGGTAAATAAGGTAAAGCATCCAGCAATTCACTTTCTACAAAATCATACACCACTTGTCTTGATGAATTGGCAGGTAATCCTAAATCTTCAAAATCCGTTACAATAGGCACATTTCCAAAAAGGTCTAAAAGCATGTAATAATAATAGGCTCTTACCGATTTAAGTTCAGCAAAAATGGGTTTTTTGTCATCTTCTGATAAGCCTGATTTATCAATTTGATAAATGATGGAATTTATTTT
>CAXBNH010000423.1:0-2439 GCA_963976905.1 uncultured Algibacter sp. | reverse complement strand
AAGCGTGGTGGGATTGCCAGCAATGGATGCTGTGGCTATATTGGAAAACATGGGGCTTACGGTCAAATTAGATGGCGTTGGGGTTGTGACATCACAATCGGTGGATAAAGGGAAAAAAATAAAGAAAAACGAAACCATCATTTTGAAAAATTCATGAATGTATTAAAAGACATACTCTATAAAGTATCCATCAACGCCGTTGTTGGGAGTACGGATGTGGCTATTAATGCCATTCATTTTGATTCGCGCCATGTTGTTAAAAACGATGTGTTTGTAGCCATTAAAGGAAGCATAGTAGATGGACATGAATATATCGATAAAGCTTTGGAAAAAGACGCGGTTGCTATTATATGCGAAGCGTTACCTGATAATTTACAATCAGGTATTACCTATGTTGAGGTTGAAAGTGCTAGCAGAGCATTGGCGTTTATGGCATCCAATTATTACGAGGTGCCTTCTGAAAATTTAAAACTCGTTGGTGTTACCGGTACCAATGGGAAAACCACGATTGCCACGCTTTTATATCAACTATTTAAAAAAGCGGGTTATAAAGTTGGGTTGCTTTCCACGGTAAAAATATTGGTGGACGATAAAGAATATAAAGCTACGCACACCACGCCAGATTCCATTACAATAAATAAGTATTTAAAAGAAATGAATGATGAAGGCGTGGAGTTTTGCTTTATGGAAGTGAGTTCGCACGGCATTCATCAAAACAGGACAGAAGGGTTGCGTTTTGAAGGCGGCATATTTACAAACCTCTCACACGACCATTTAGATTATCACAAAACCTTTGCTGAATACCGGGATGTGAAAAAATCGTTTTTTGACAATCTGCCAAAAGATGCTTTTGCTATTGTGAATGGCGATGATAAAAATGGTTTGGTCATGCTTCAAAACACCAAAGCAAAAAAATACACCTATGCCTTAAAAAGCTATGCCGATTATAAAGCCCAAATTTTAGAAAATCAATTTGGTGGATTGCTTCTGAAAATCAATGAAAGTGAAGTTTGGACGCGCTTGGTCGGCAATTTCAACGCATATAACGTTTTGGCTATTTACGCTGCGGCGGAATTATTAGGACTTGAAAAAGTGGAAATCCTTCGATTAATAAGTGAATTGGAAAGTGTAAGTGGACGGTTTCAATATTTGATTTCAGATGAAAAAATCACGGCAATCGTAGATTATGCGCACACGCCCGATGCTTTGCAAAATGTGTTGGAAACTATCAATAGTATCCGTACTAAAAATGAATCACTCATTACCGTGGTAGGTTGCGGTGGAGATAGAGATAAAACCAAACGCCCAAAAATGGGGCACATCGCTTCGGCTTTGAGTACTAAAGTAATATTTACAAGCGACAACCCACGAAGTGAATCACCAGAAACCATTTTAGAAGCTATTGAAAAAGGTGTGGAACCTCAGAATTTCAAAAAAACCATGACGATTGTGGATAGAAAGCAAGCTATTAAAACGGCCTGTCAGTTGGCGCAGCCCAATGATATTATCCTCATTGCGGGCAAAGGCCATGAAACCTATCAAGAAATCAAAGGCGAACGTTCCTATTTTGATGATTATAAAATAGTGCAAGAATTTTTAAAACAGTTGCAGAAATAAATTTTGTCATTCCTGCGAAGGCAGGAATCCATAATAGATAATAAGAATAAAAAATAACCAAAAGTAATGCTGTATTACCTATTTGAATATTTAGAAAAGCAATTCCAATTTCCTGGGGCCACACTCTTTGGGTTCTTGACCTTTAGGGCGGCTTTGGCCATGATTTTGTCATTGCTTATTTCTACTATTTATGGAAAACGCATCATTCGCTTTTTGCAGCGTCAGCAAGTGGGCGAAACCATTAGGGATTTAGGTCTTGAAGGACAACAGGAAAAGGCGGGAACACCAACAATGGGCGGTATTATTATCATTTTGGCAACCCTTATTCCTGTATTGTTATTGGCCAAATTGCAAAACATATACATCATCATGTTAGTTGTTACTACCGTTTGGATGGGGGCTATTGGGTTTTTGGATGATTATATTAAAAAGTTCAAAAAAGACAAAGATGGTTTAAAAGGGCGTTTTAAAGTGCTTGGTCAAGTAGGTCTTGGAGTTATAGTTGGGACAACATTGTTTTTTCATCCAGAAGTTACCATAAAAGAGAAGCTGCCAATAGCGCAACAGCAGGAATTGTTGGCAAAAAATCCAAATATTGAGCCAGCAAAATTATTTCATGAAATTAAATCGGCCAAAACAACCATTCCTTTTGTAAAAGAAAATGAATTTGAATATGCCAAGCTCATCACTTGGATCAATCCAGATTATGAAAAATATGCGTGGATTGTTTTTATCCTCGCCACTATTTTTATCATTACGGCCGTGTCAAATGGTGCGAATCTTACAGATGGCATTGATGGGTTAGCGGCAGGAACATCGGCC
>CAXBNH010000422.1:0-2451 GCA_963976905.1 uncultured Algibacter sp. | reverse complement strand
AAAGGGATTCTAGTATTTTCTTACCATAGCTTATTTAAAGAAATTAAAAAACTTATATTAGTCGCACTAAAACTAAACATAATGATGACAAACAAAAAAAAAGCAACAGCGTATTGGAAAGAAAACATCCGTTATCTTTTTATTTTATTAGCAATCTGGTTTATAGTTTCCTTTGGGGCTGGCATACTATTTAAAGATGCACTTAACACTGTTAAGGTTGGAGGATTTAAACTCGGCTTCTGGTTTGCCCAACAAGGCGCCATATACGTGTTTGTTATTTTGATATTTGTGTATGTACGTTTAATGAATAAACTTGATAAAAAATATGGTTATGATGCATAGTTTATTGATTGAAAGTTTGGGCGTACAAAATTGGACCTACATTTTGGTGGGCGTTACATTTGCACTTTATATAGGCATCGCTATATGGTCAAGAGCTGGATCCACAAACGAGTTTTATGTCGCAGGTGGCGGCGTATCCCCTTTGGCAAATGGTATGGCTACGGCTGCCGATTGGATGAGTGCGGCATCGTTCATTTCTATGGCAGGGATTATTTCTTTTGCAGGATATGATGGCGCCGTTTATTTAATGGGCTGGACAGGAGGTTATGTACTATTGGCACTATTGTTAGCACCTTATTTGCGTAAGTTCGGAAAATTTACAGTACCTGATTTTATTGGCGACCGTTATTATTCAAATACAGCACGTTTGGTTGGTGTTTTTTGTGCACTTATCGTATCGTTTACTTATGTGGCGGGACAAATGCGTGGCGTGGGCTTGGTGTTTTCCCGTTTTTTAGAGGTAGATATCAATACGGGTGTCATTATAGGCATGATTATCGTTTTGTTTTATGCCGTTTTAGGTGGCATGAAAGGGATTACCTATACACAAGTGGCACAATATTGTGTCTTGATATTTTCATTTATGGTGCCTGCAATTTTTATATCCATCCAAATGACTGGTAACCCCATTCCACAATTAGGTTTCGGAGATAGATTAAATGATGGCTCAGGCATGTACTTACTCGATAAGTTGGATGGCTTGAGCACCGAACTTGGTTTTAATGAATACACCGAAGGTTCAAAATCCGTAATAGATGTTTTTGCTATTACCTTGGCTTTAATGGTGGGCACAGCTGGATTGCCTCACGTCATAGTTCGATTTTTTACCGTAAAACGTGTGAAAGATGCCAGAAAATCTGCGGGTATAGCACTCTTATTGATTGCTATATTATATACCACAGCGCCAGCGGTTTCGGTATTTGCAAGAACAAACCTGATCGAAACGGTATCCAACAAATCGTATGCCGATGTACCAGAATGGTTTAAAAAATGGGAAACCACAGGTTTAATCGTCTTTGATGATAAAAACAATGATGGACACATTCAATATCTAGCCGATAAAAATAAAAATGAATTGGTAGTCGATAATGATATCATGGTACTGGCTAATCCTGAAATTGCAAATTTACCCGATTGGATTATAGCTTTGGTTGCAGCAGGCGCCTTGGCAGCAGCATTATCAACAGCTGCTGGATTACTTTTGGTAATTTCATCATCTGTGTCGCACGATTTAATCAAGAAAATGGTTAAAAAAGACATTTCAGAAAAAGGCGAATTGATTGCAGCACGTTTATCTGCGGTAGTTGCAGTCGTTGTGGCAGGTTATTTCGGTATCAATCCGCCAGGTTTTGTAGCCGCAACCGTGGCGTTGGCATTTGGTTTGGCGGCAGCTTCATTTTTCCCCGCGATCATTTTAGGTATTTTTTACAAACGAATGAATAAAGAAGGTGCCATTGCAGGCATGATAGTTGGTATTTCTGCCATGTTGCTCTATATGGTAAAATACAGGCTCGGTTGGTTTGATGATGCTGTGCCAGATAAAAGTGAATGGTGGTTTGGTATTTCGCCAGAAGGTTTTGGAACCATCGCTATGATTTTAAATTTTATCGTCTCCATACTCATTATGAAATTTACACCGGCACCACCAGAAGATGTACAGGAAATCGTGGAAAATATCAGGATTCCAAGCGGTGCGGGAGAGGCCACGCATTGATTAAGCATTTGGGCGTTACCCCCGACCAAAAGCGGGGGTCGGGCTTTCCGCTATATCTTTTTCTCGTGCCTCAAAAAAGGATACCGCTTCAATCCCTAACGCGGGTGCCAGCCTCAAGTACTGTCTATATTATTTAAGGAAGGGCACTTCTCAATATATTCTCAAAAAAAGTACATTCGTCGCTGGTTAAAAGTTATCCGCAGAAAAAAAACAATGAATACATTTAATTTTATTATTTTCGGAAACCAATACTAAATAAAGACAATTCAATAAAACCATGAGTAATTATCACATCAAACATTTAGAAGAATATTATCAAGTTTATAGAAAATCCGTTAGAGAACCCGAGAATTTTTGGGAAGAAGTGGCCGAAGAGCATTTTGTTTGGCGCAAAA
>CAXBNH010000421.1:0-2469 GCA_963976905.1 uncultured Algibacter sp. | reverse complement strand
TTTTAAAAGTTCGTCAATGGCATACCCCGTATTTCGTCTGTGTATTTCTGGTTTTGGGAATTGTGCATGGATTTCTTTTTGAACATCTTTTGAATTCAATTCAGAATAAATCGTTTTATAAATATGGCCTTCTAAGGAATTTTCTTTTGTTTTTTGATGAAAAGCTTCCGCAGACAATGCGCCGAAAACAGCATCACTACCATCGCTTAAAATGGTTTTCAGTTCCAAAACCTTATCACGGGTCACACCATATTTTATAGAAGTTGTACCAGAAGAGTTGTTACCAACCATGCCGCCAATCATGCATCGGTTGGAAGTGGACGTGTTGGGACCAAAAAATAAACCGTAGGGCTTTAAATAATTGTTTAAAGCATCACGAACCACGCCCGGTTGCACGGTAATGATTTGATTTTCAATATCTAAATTTATGATTTCCGTGAAATATTTAGACACATCCACCACAATACCCTTTCCGACACATTGTCCCGCCAATGAAGTACCTGCCGTTCTTGGAATCAAAGACGTTTTATGCTGTTTTGCAAAGGCAATTAATTGCTTGATGTCATCATTGTTTTTAGGATATGCTACCGCCAACGGCAACATTCTGTAAACCGAGGCATCGGTGGCGTATAACGATGTCATTAAATCGTCATAATGCAATTCCCCTGAAAGCACTGATTTTAAATGGTCTAAATGATTTTCCAAAGACATGAATGCTAAATATTTTATAAATCTAAAAAGATGTTAAAGATAAATAGATTTTTGTCGCTATTTTTGTAAATATGTTCTGAATTAAAAAGTCTTTTTTACAGAATATACCGTATATAATTTGAAAACAAAACTTAAAAATTTATGAAAAAATTATTTTTAGTAGCAATCGCATTCGTTGGTTTCGCTTTTACATCCAACGCTCAAGACATTTCTGAAAATGCCCTTGGTTTAAGATTAGGTGATAGTGATGGCTTTGGAGCCGAAATATCTTACCAACGCGCCTTAGGCAGCAATAACCGTTTGGAGGTTGATTTGGGCTGGAGAGATGGCAAAAACTATGATGGTTTTAAATTAGCAGGCTTATACCAATGGGTTTGGAACATAGAAGATGGTTTTAACTGGTACGCTGGTGTTGGTGGCGGATTAGGTTCTTTCAGCTTTGAAAACCCAGGAGGAAAAGATTATTCAGATACCTTTGTATTTGCTGCTGGCGATATAGGTATTGAATACAATTTCGATATTCCTTTATTGTTATCATTGGATTTCAGACCAGAAATTGGTTTTGGAGATGACACCTACGAAAACAACGATTTAGATTTTGACATTGCCTTGGGCATCCGTTACCAATTCTAAATACACACGTCATTTATTTTAAAAGCGTCTTTTTTTGAGACGCTTTTTTTATGGTCAGTTATCAAAAAATACATTGTTTTAAACTTTGAAAATATTTTTAAAAACATGTAAAACCAATTGAAAAATAATATAATTTTGTTCAAAATACTTATAGCGGTTATGCTACTACAATGAACAAATATATAGTTGTTAATCAACCAGATGAATGGCGCTTTTCCATAGAAAACATAAGCGTTATCTCATCACAAGAGTACCTTACTAACCCGCAATTTTCATTACTTAAAAAAGCTAGAATATTCAATCTCTGTAAAGATTATTCTTATCAAAGCAAAGGCTATTATGTATCGCTTTTAGCCGAAGCCAGAGGCCATTTGGCGGTGCCTACGGTGCAAAATATTGTAGATTTAAAAGACTTGAAACTCGTTAAGATTGTGTCTGATGAATTTGACGATGTGATTCAACAAAGCTTAAAAAACATCAAATCACAAGATTTTGTGCTCAGTATTTATTTTGGACAAAATGTAGCTCAAAAATACAAAGGATTGAGTGCCTTATTTTACAGGCATTTTCAGGTGCCTTTTTTGCGTGTGAAATTCAATCATACTAACAAATGGAACATCCAAAGTATTAAAGCGATTTCAGAATCTGAAATTCCACAAGATCATATTGGTAGTGTGCACGAATTTGCAAATCAGTATTTTTCAAAAAAGCGCTATGATACGCCTAAATTAACAACCTCGGATTTTGACTTGGCTATTTTGGTAAATCCCAACGACCCCGCACCACCAAGCAACCCAAAAGCACTTAAAAAATTTATTGAAGTTGCTGAAAAAATGAATATTTATGCCGAAATCGTAGAACCGAAGGATTTATCACGTTTATCATCTTTTGATGCCCTTTTTATACGGCAAAGCACCGAAGTTAACAACGAAGCCTACAAATTCGCCCGAAAAGCACAACAAGAAGGACTGGCGATTATAGATTACCCAAATGCGATTTTAAAATGCTGCAATAAAGTATATATGGCAGAAGCACTTGAAAATGCCAACATTGCCACTCCAAAAACTATTATCATCCATAAAAACAATAGAAACAACGTTTTGAAATTTACAGGATTGCCCTGTG
>CAXBNH010000420.1:0-2488 GCA_963976905.1 uncultured Algibacter sp. | reverse complement strand
CCATCGGGATTAAAAAATAGTCGAATTAAAACAAAAAGAAGAGGTCCGAGAAATAACCCAAGGCGTTTGGTGCTTGTCATAGATGCTATTTTAATAATTTCGTTTGGTCAAATGTTAAACAATTAACATTTCTTAAAAATAGCTTTTATTTTTTTGTATTTTAGTAGCTATTCAATTAATATTTTTTTCTGAGTACATAACAAAAACTTAAATGTCACATTGAGCGCAGTCGAAATGCTCAGACTGACATCTGATGCATTATCAAATTTTTGTCATCTAATACTAATTTTTTAATAAACAACTATGCCAACATTCACTTTAAAAATCAATAAGAAAACCCATACTGTAGAAGCAGATGCGGACACCCCGTTGCTTTGGGTTTTAAGAGACCAAATAGATTTAGTAGGTACCAAATATGGTTGCGGTATTGGCCAATGTGGTGCATGTACGGTGCATGTTGATGGTGTAGCCACTAGAAGCTGTTTGCTTCAGGTATCTCAGCTTGATGGCGTTTCCATTACAACTATTGAAGGGCTTTCAAAAGATGGCAACCATCCTGTACAACAGGCATGGAAAGCTATCGATGTGCCGCAATGTGGCTATTGCCAAGTGGGACAGATTATGACGGCTTCGGCTTTTTTGAATTCAAATGCTAGTCCGAGCACATCAGAAATACGGGAAGCCATGCATGGCAATATATGCAGATGTGCGTCTTATAATAGTATTGAAAAAGCGGTAAAAGTTGCAGCAGAAAAATTAAGTTAATCAACCTATAAAAATTTAAAACAATGACCCCTTCAAAACAAACAACATTTAGTAGAAGATCATTCTTAAAAACATCTACTTTAGCCAGTGGCGGTATATTGATAGGTTTTAACTTATTCAATGCTTGCAAATCAGATGCTAAAGTGCCCATCGATATCAGCCAATTAAATTTCAATGATTTCAATGCTTTTATCAAAATATCCGATGAAGGTATCGTAACGATATTTTCTAAAAATCCAGAAATAGGGCAAGGGGTAAAAACGTCCATGCCTATGCTAATCGCAGAAGAACTAGATGTGCCATGGGACCATGTGTATGTTAAGCAAGCAGGATTAGATACTAAAAATTTCAAAAATCAAGTAGCAGGCGGCAGCCAATCCATAAGAAGTAGTTGGGAACCCTTAAGGCAAACAGGAGCTACTGCTAAGCAAATGTTGGTAAACGCCGCAGCGGCAAGATGGGGTGTTGATGCTTCAGAGTGTACTGCAAAACAAGGCGTTATTACCAACGCTAAAGGAGAAAAATTAGGTTATGGCGATGTGGTTTTAGATGCTGCAAAATTGGAAATCCCTGAGAACGCAACATTAAAAGACCCCAAAGATTTCACAATCATAGGTAAAGAAACGGCCAATGTAGATATTGATGAAATCATTACCGGGAAACCATTATTTGGTTTGGATTATAAAGAAGAAGGCATGCTTTATGCCTCGGTTTTAAGACCTCCTGCTTTTGGGCAAATCTTGGAATCTTTTGATGATACAGAGGCCAGGGCAATGTCTGGTGTTATAGATGTTATTGCCATTGGCGAAAAAACAAGGAACTTTTTGGATAGTGGAAAAAGAAATTGGACAGTGCAATTGAGTCCAAGTGATAAAGTGGTGGTTTTGGCAAAAACTACTTGGGCAGCCATTAAAGGAAAGAATGCCATAAAAGCGGTTTGGAAAAATGAAGAACCTCTTGAAAGTACGGAATTGCATGATGAAAAACTGGTGGCTTTATTAGATGGCAACACCTTTAAAACCATGCGGTCTGACGGTAATGCTGAAAAAGCATTTGCAGAAGCCGATGACGTTATCGAGCGTACTTACGAAGCACCATTTTTGCCTCATAATTGCATGGAACCCATGAATTTTTTCGCCCATGTGACTCCTGAAAAAATACGTTTGGTAGGGCCCGTACAGACTCCAGAAGCAGCGGTAAAAGTGGTTTCGGAAATGCTGGATAGAAATGTAGAAGATATTGATTTACAGATGACACGTATGGGAGGCGGCTTTGGAAGAAGGCTTTATGGTGATCCTGTTTATGAGGCTGCAGAAATTTCAAATGCCGTTCAAAAACCCATAAAAATGGTTTCTGCCAGAGAAGATGATATGGCGACTGGGGTTTATCGTCCTGCTGTTAAATACCGATTTAAAGCAGGTGTCAAAGATGGAAAAATTACTGGGTATCATTTAAAAGAAGCCGCTATAAATGGCAATATGTATGGTTTGATTCCTAATTTTTTTCCAGCCGGCTCAATTCCCAATTATCAAGTGGATGTAGCAAATTATAATAGCCATGTGTCAACCGGAGCTTGGCGTGCGCCCTACACCAATTTTTTAGCAAGTGCAGAACAAAGTTTTTTTGATGAAATTGCAGAACTTATGGAGGTGGATCGGGTGCAATTGCATCTTGATTTATTGCAAGAAGTAAAGGGCTCAACCGATAAGCGTATGCAATACAG
>CAXBNH010000419.1:0-2519 GCA_963976905.1 uncultured Algibacter sp. | reverse complement strand
GGTGCATCTTTAAAATGTGCTTTTGCCTTTTCTAGATTCTCTTTTAGCACATAATAATCCATATCCAAATTTCCGCCTTGCCCATCATATACTTCCGAAAAATGGGCATAATCTCCAATATTGATGTTGACCCCGTAGTTGTTTATGGGATTATTTACAAACCAATGAAAAGTTTTGGTGTCTCCAATTTGCTCAACAAGCCTTAATCTGCCATTGGAAACATCCATTAGGCCTTTTGGTGCGTTTACGCTTATGAGCATACTATCTACTTCATCATACATATGGTCTTTGCAGGGCCACCAAACACTAGCTCCCAAACCTTGGCAGGAAGTTGCTATAAAATCATTGCCATTTTGGTCTTTTTTCCAGGAGAAACCACCATCCCATGGGGCGTTTTTAGCCTCTTTTGGATGGCCTTCGTAATATACATCAAGGCTGTTTACGCTACCTATTTCTTGTTGGTCTGTTAATTTGATAAAATGTGCGTTGCCATCATCTACTATAGACAACTCTTTGCCATTTTGAACTACTTTAGTGATTTTTAAAGGGGGTTGTAAATCAATTTGCATCACAGAATTAGTTTCTAAAACTTGATATTGAATGGTATTTTTTCCTGAAATAAATTTTTCATCTGGATTGACCTTAATGTCTAAATGATAATAGGTCAAATCCCACCAAGCACGCTCAGGTGTAATACTTCCTCTTAAAGTGTCTTGTTTGGTAAATTGTGGGTTGTTGGAACCAATTTGTGCCTGAATATTGAAAACAGGAATTAGTAAAAAAGCAATAAGTACAAGCAATGGGTATTTCATAAAATTATTTTCAACTAAAATACCAAAATTGATGGATATGGATGGGTAAATGATGACTTAAATTTTTAGTCCGAAAAAATGGCATTGGGAAATTTGATGACACTTTCAAAACCGTTTTCTCCAACTGATGCTATGCCGAAAAAATAATTATCAATAACAATACCGTTTAATGTGAATTCTGAAACATTGCCTATATATCGGTTAGAGTCCCAAGTAGGCGAGGTGGTATCTCTCCAATATATTTTATAACCTTTTGCGCCATTTGCTTTATCCCATTTGAATTTAACAGATGCTTCTACAATACCGCCAATAGCTACATTTTTAGGAGGGGGAGGTGCCGATGCCAAACTCGCTAAATTGATGGCATTGACAGCCGTTAGCTTTTTAGCATAATCAAAATTGACATGCTCTATCACATCGCCATATTTGATGCCATTTTCTTCTCGAATATCTTGATGTTGTTGGTCGTAGTTCTCGTGGGCTTCCATAATACGAACGCCCGCAAATCCTAAATCATTAAATGGACGATGGTGACCACCACGACCAAATCTGTCTAACCTGTAAACCATCATGGGGTTCATTTCTGGCATATAGGTTTTGGTTGTTTTATGAATGTATCGTGCCAGTTGGCGTGAAATACCATCTACTTCGCCACCATAAAACCGGCGTAAAGTCCGCTCTCTTTCGGTTTCGTTGGCAGGTACAGGTTCAGAAAAAATACGGAAGGTTCTATTGTCAATCACACCATCCACACCTTTTATGTTACCTATCATATCATTATTAAAAATGCCTATAATGTCCCAACCCTTATCTTTGGCATATTTTGCTAAACCTGCGCCACCAAAAAGACCTTGTTCTTCTCCGGATAGCCCCACATAAATGATACTGCTTTCAAATTCATATTTTGAAAGTACTCTGGCTGCCTCCATAGTGCCAGCCATGCCTGAAGCATTATCGTTAGCGCCTGGTGCATCAATGGTAAAATCCATGGTATCGCTGGCGCGTGAATCAATATCGCCACTCATAATGATGTATCGGTTTGGGTATTTGGTGCCTTTTTGAATGGCAACCACATTCACTACCCAGGCATCGTGTGGTACCCGATTGTTGACATTTTTGCTAACGAAGTCTTTTTGATAAAAAACATCCAAACAAGTATTGCAGTTTTTTGAAATGGACTCAAATTCCTGTTTTATCCAACGTCTTGCAGCACCGATGCCTTTAGAATTTGAAATCGTATCGCTGAAGGTGTTCCGCGTGCCAAAATCCACAAGGGTTTGTACATCTTTTTGAATCCGTTCTGCGGAAACACTATCGATAATATTATATAATTGCAGATGGGGTTGCGCAGTCAGCGTCCAACTTGGAAATAAAAGAATGACAACTAGTAGTTTTTGCATGATTTGATTTTTCTCTAAATTAATAAAAAAAAACGCTCGGGATGTTTGGGAGCGTTTTTAAGAACTTGAGTTAGTCACTACAATAATAGAATTTTAAAAACAGTACCTGTTTTCAGCCTTCACTTTCTCAGCAATTTCCCGTCGTATATCAACAATGTCTGGGTAGTTGGTGTATTTTGTAAAGCGTCTTAAGCCCATGAGCATCATGCGTTGCTCATCGCCTTCGGCAAAAGAGATGATACTTTCTTTACCGTTTTTTTCTACAATATCAACCGTGTGGTACAAGTATAATTTAGACATGGCGATT
>CAXBNH010000418.1:0-2529 GCA_963976905.1 uncultured Algibacter sp. | reverse complement strand
TCGGCACACGCAGACCACGCCGAGCTTATGGATTGGATGAGCAAAATAAAGCATGAGCCAGAGCGGATTTTCATTGTTCACGGTGAGCAGGAAAGTGCGGAAGCCCTTCAAAAAGGAATAAATGAAACCTACGGATGGGATGCTGAAATCCCACAGCTCTATAGTATTGAAAATGTATAATTCCTTAACCATATAAAAAATGAATAAGAAAAAAGCAAACACCAATTGGTACGTGATAACCGGCGGTCCGAGCACGGGAAAAACCACAGTAATAAACATGCTGGGAAAAAGAGGCTATAAAACAACCATTGAACACGCAAGGCATTATATAGACACTATGCGTATCGGAGGTCAAACCGTTGAAGACATCAGAAACAATAAAAGAAAATTTCAGTTAGGTGTTTTGGATATGCAAATAGAACAAGAAGCCGCCATCCAGCCCAAAGATTTGGTTTTTTTGGATAGGGCCATACCAGACGCTATGGCATATTATCAATTTTTAATGCTGGACTATGACGAGAAATTACTAAACGCAGTTAAAAACACTTCGTATAAGAAAATTTTTATATTGGATCGATTGCCTTTTACCAAAGACTATGCAAGAACCGAAGATGAAGACGATCAAAAAAATTACACCAATTAATAATAGATGTTTACACGTCTTTAGGATTTCCAATGGTTACAGTTCCGGTTTG
This sequence comes from uncultured Algibacter sp., assembly GCA_963976905.1. Lineage (GTDB taxonomy): Bacteria > Bacteroidota > Bacteroidia > Flavobacteriales > Flavobacteriaceae > Pseudalgibacter. Next base: position 1,834 of record CAXBNH010000418.1, on the reverse strand, counting down.
ATATAATAGCAAAAGAAGTAAAAAAATTAATGCAGCTTATATGAATGTAAACTATTCAATGTTAAACTTAAAATAGTGTGATCGATTAAAGTAATTTAAAAATTAAAACAGTGTTACAAAAGAAACAAATATTCCCGAACATATTGATTATTTTCTTGCTAACCTTTGCGACTATAATTTTCGAGATAAGCTTATCCCGCTTGTTCTCATACCTTCTTAGTTTTCATTTTGTAATTATTATCATAGCTTTTTCCATATTGGGATTGGGCATCGGGCAAATTACCTACGCCAGGTTCAATAAAAAAATAGACAATTCATCACTTTTCTGGACTTCCGTACCCGCATTTTCAATTTTTTTGAGTTTTTCCCTATTGCTTGTGCTTTCAAAAAGCGGTATTTCGTCATTAACTAATTTTGGCCTGCCTGTTTATATAGTTTTATCTATTATTCCGTTTATTGCAATCGGAATTGTTTATGCCTTTATATTTGAAGCAAACAAGCCTTATATTTCTACCTTGTACGGCGCAGACCTTATAGGAGCGGCTGCGGGGGCATTGACTTCCGTTTTTCTACTCAACACATTTGGCTTGGTACAAGTGGTGGCCATTGCCATAGGGTTACTGCTGTTGGCCTTGGCAATAGCACTTATAGCGGGTAAAAACCGTTATTCAAAAATACTGGTCCCCTTAGTGCTGCTTGTTATTTTTTTAATGGGATTTGCAAAAGATGTCCTGAACTTTGATATACCCGTTGCGAAAGACCAATCCAAGGATATGTATCGGTTAATGGCCAACCCTGCTTTAAAAAGTGAAAAACTGGAAAGCCGTTGGAGCGCTTTTGGCAAGACCGATCTGGTCAAGTTCACATATCCTGACAGTACAGTGTCCAAATCAATGTTTATTGACGCCGCTGCGGGAACCAATGTTGTCGATATCGACGAGCTTGCAAAGGATACTGTTGAAATGAGAAAAGTATTATCCAGATTTCCGGCCATATTTGCTTTGAACTTTTTAAGCAAAAAGGAAAAGGATTCCGTACTGATAATAGGCCCTGGGGGTGGAATAGATATTGCCGCAACATACTTTATGGGCTTTAAATATATTGAAGCGGTAGAGGTCAACCCTTCCTTTGTAGACCTGATGAAAAAATACAATCCATCTACCTTCCTTGAGAAAGAGAACATAAAAGTACACGTAAATGAGGGTAGAAACTTTGTAATTAATAACAAGGGGAAATATGACGCCATTATGTTAACTATTCCCGTTACCAAGAGTTCACGTGGTGCCGATTTCTATGGGCTTACCGAAAACTATCTGTTTACAATGGAAGCCTTGGCCGATTACCTCGATGGCCTTTCTGAAAATGGAACGCTCTATTTTACCATGCACGCAAGGCAAGAAGTATATAAAATGCTGGCCAACTATTTAGAAGTCCAAAAAAAGATGGGGGTTGGCCAAATGGAGGCACTCAAAAAGATCTATATCTACTCAAATGGAATGAATCCTGTATTGGTTATTAAAAAGAAGCCTTTTGAACAAAAAATGATTGAGGAGGTGCACCGCACTGCACACTATTTAGAGTTGGACCAAGACGTGTTCTACTTTCCATATATAAAACAAGAGGGGTTAGATACCATAGTACAAAATGTAAATTATAAATGGTATATGTTTGACACTATCTTGTATGATATTTCTTCTGGCACATATCCACAAAGTAAACTTTGGGAGACAGCACCGATGAACTTAAAACCGGTAACGGATGATTCTCCATATTTTTTCAACTATAACAACGGCATACCTGATGCCATGGTTATTCCCTTATGGCTGGGAATATT
>CAXBNH010000417.1:0-2534 GCA_963976905.1 uncultured Algibacter sp. | reverse complement strand
TGTCGTGTTTCTAAACCTGTAATTTTTATTGTTTTAGATTAACGGCATGCCTTAAGTGTAGTTAACAGAAATATTCAAAAAATATTTTATTTTTTGATATATTTTTTTTAATATATGAATCCTTTTTTAGGAAATCTGACTGGAGCTTTTGGAATCTTCAGCTTTGTTTAAAATTTTATGCACCCATGCAATAGCTTTGCTTAATGAGTCGAAAATCTCATAAGGTTTGTCGTAAAACTCACGTTCGTATTCAGCACTTTTACGCATGCTTTCCGTTAACGGAATCATGGCAATAGCAACTAAATTAGGGATTTTTTCTACTTCAGTATAAATGAATGGATTCACGGAATATGACTTGACACGATTGGAAACGTAAACCATGTTCTTGCCGCTAAAATGCGCTTTAATATGCTCGTTCAGTATGTCGTTATGGTGGGGTTCTATCACAACACCTTCTTTTACTTGGTTTATGATGAATTCATCAAAGAAAAAGAGTTCTGCGTCTTTCAGATTTAAATATTTAATGATGCCCATAATGATTGGTTTTGAACTAAATATATGAAAAAATAAAGTTAAATCTTACTTTTGTAAAAGAAAAAGCAACGCTCAATCAGCACCTATAAAAAATAGGTGGCATTTGCGTTGCTTTGTTTTCTTGTTTTGCAAAGGCTAATCGAGTCATTTAACGGTTTTGATATTGGCCTTTTATAAAATGCTTAATGTGACCTTAATTTTTGTCAGCGACTAAGTCTCCTTGGTTTCTGAATACTAATTCATCATTAAAAGCATCTAAAAGTATAATGCTATCTGTGGTTACTTTCCCTGCTAAGATTTCTTTGCTCAATGCGTTTAAAACCTCTTTTTGAATGACACGTTTTACGGGTCTTGCACCATATTCCGGATGATAGCCTTTCTCGGCCAAATAAGCGATAGCTTCGGGCGTCGCATCAAATGTGATGCCTTGTTTTGCTATCATCTTGGTAACATTTTTTAGTTGCAGGCCAACAATGGCGGAGATGTCAACCTTACTTAAAGGTGTAAACATGATGGTTTCGTCAATACGGTTTAAAAACTCTGGACGTACACTTTGTTTCAATAATGCCAATACATCAACTTTGGCGGCCTCAATAGCGGAATCAATATCTTTTGTGGCTTCAAAACGTTCTTGTATGATTTGGCTCCCAATATTGGAAGTCATAATGATGATGGTGTTTTTGAAATCTGCCATGCGGCCTTTGTTGTCCGTTAGATGTCCTTCATCCAATACCTGCAATAAAATATTGAAGGTGTCTGGATGTGCTTTTTCAATTTCATCGAGCAGCACGACGGAATAAGGTTTGCGCCTTACGGCCTCGGTCAATTGCCCGCCTTCATCATAACCTATGTACCCTGGAGGCGCGCCCATCAAACGGCTCACGGCGTGACGTTCTTGGTATTCACTCATATCGATACGGGTCATGGCGCTTTCATCGTCAAAAAGATATTCTGCCAATGCTTTTGCCAGTTCTGTTTTACCAACGCCCGTAGTACCTAAAAATAGAAAGCTGCCGATGGGTTTTTGTGGATTTTGCAATCCAGCACGACTTCTTCTTACAGCATCACTTACGGCAACAATAGCTTCTTCTTGACCGACCACACGTTTGTGCAATTGGTCTTCCAATTTCAATAATTTTTCGCGTTCGCTTTGCAGCATTTTGGTTACGGGAATTCCGGTCCATTTTGCGACAACCTCAGCAATATCATCATAAGTCACTTCTTCTTTTATAAGTGAATTTTCAGATTGTGCTTGCAACTGTTTTTGGTAGTCTTCAAGCTGTTCTTGGGCTTCTTTTATTTTTCCGTAACGTAATTCTGCCACTTTTCCATAGTCGCCTTCACGTTCTGCTTTTTCGGCTTCCAATTTGAAATTCTCAATTGCCTGTTTGGTGTTTTGAATGTTGTCAACCACTTCTTTTTCGCTTTTCCACTTGGCGTTTATTTCATTGCGTTCTTCTTTTAGGTTGGCTAAATCAGAACGTAACGATTTCAATTTGCTTTCATCTTTTTCACGTTTGATGGCTTCAATTTCAATTTCCAATTGCATCACTTTTCTATCTAAAACATCCAACTCCTCGGGTTTGGAATTGATTTCCATGCGGAGTTTGGAAGCGGCCTCATCCATTAAATCAATGGCTTTATCGGGTAAAAAGCGGTTTGTGATGTAGCGTTGCGATAACTCTACCGCACCGATAATAGCCTCGTCTTTAATGCGGACTTTATGGTGGGTTTCATATTTCTCCTTGATGCCACGTAAGATTGAAATGGCACTTTCGGTATCAGGTTCGTCAACCATTACTTTTTGGAACCGACGCTCTAAGGCTTTATCTTTTTCAAAGTATTTTTGATATTCATCTAGAGTGGTCGCTCCAATAGCTCTCAATTCGCCACGCGCCAAAGCGGGTTTTAAAATATTGGCGGCATCCATAGCGCCTTGTCCGCCACCTGCACCAACAAGCGTATGGATTTCGTCTATAAACAATACGATATCGCCATCG
>CAXBNH010000416.1:0-2538 GCA_963976905.1 uncultured Algibacter sp. | reverse complement strand
GCCTCATCTTTCAAGTGAAGCCGTTGTTACCAATGATATTGTTACTATCCATTCCCAAACGGAATTTGAATGGCTGGGACGTTACGATAATGTGATAAATTCTGGGGGCATTAAATTATATCCGGAGCAAATTGAAAGTAAACTTCAAAGTAAGATAAAAGAGCAATTTTTTATAGCATCCATGCAAGACGATACTTTAGGAGATAAAGCCATTTTGATTTTGGAAAGTAAAGAAAACCATTTGGACTCGGCCATTTTTGAGTGTTTGGATAAATACGAAAAACCTAAAAAAGTGTACACTATTTCTAAGTTTGTTGAAACCGCATCAGGAAAAATCCATCGTGAAAATACACTTCAGCAATTAAATATTTCATAAGAATAATAGCTTCAAATATAAAATCATGAATTTTTTAAAACGTGTTTTGTCAACCGTAACAGGTATTTTTGTGTTCTTCGGTATCTGCTTGGTGTTCTTGTTTATTTTAGGAATCATTTTTGGGGCATCTTCGGAAGAACTTGTTTCAGTAAAACCAAATTCGGTTTTAGAATTGAAATTGGATTTTCCTATTAGAGATTATGCTGGAAAAACCGAATTCAAAGATTATCCTTTTTTAAATGAAGAAGAAAAAAATGGACTGTTCAATATCATCCATGCTATAAAATATGCGGAAACCGATGCTAATATAAGAGGCATTTCCATAGAAAACAATTTTATTGATGCTGGTATTTCGCAGACAAAAGCCTTGCGAGATGCCTTGTTGGAGTTTAAAAAATCAGGTAAGTTTATTGTGGCTTACGCCGATATTTATTCCCAAAAAGATTATTATTTAAGTTCCGTGGCAGATACCATTTTTATGAACCCTGCTGGTATATTGGAATTTAAAGGCTTATCTACGGAACAATTATATTTCAAGAATTTTCAAGAAAATACGGGACTGAAAATGGAAGTGGTTCGCTTTGGAAAATACAAAAGTGCCGTAGAACCTTATTTAGCAAATGAAATGAGCGATGAAAACAGAACGCAAATTTCAGAATTATTAAATAGTATTTGGATTGAAATAAAAAATGACATTTCATTATCAAGAGGGGTTTCTACGGAAAAGCTCAACCAAATTGCAGATAGTTTATTGACAAGAAATGCTGATTTGGCATTAACAACCAAATTGGTAGATAAAATAGGTTATTATGATGAATATATGTCAGGGCTGAGATATGCATCTGGAACAAAGACAGATAAAGAACTGGAAACCATAACCATTGAAGATTATGCCTATCATACAGCGAATAAACATCAAGGTACAGGCAAAAACAAAATAGCCGTAATTTATGCCGAAGGCGAAATTATTTATGGCGAAGGCGACAAAGGCTTTGTAGGACAAGGCACGATGAGTGCATCATTAAAAGAAGCACGGGAAGATGATAATATAAAAGCCATTGTATTACGCATCAATTCTCCAGGCGGCAGTGCCTTGGCAAGCGAACTTATTTGGCGTGAAATTGAACTGACCAAAAAGGTAAAACCTGTGATTGTTTCCATGGGCGATTTAGCAGCTTCGGGCGGTTATTACATTGCGTGTAATGCCGATAAAATTATTGCAGAATCTACTACTATTACTGGCAGTATTGGTGTTTTTGGTATGTTGCCCAACGTAAAAGGTTTGGCGGATAAATGGGGCATCAATGCTGAGCAAGTGGTTACCAACCAAAATGCGGTCACTTATAGTTTATTTGAGCCATTGAGCGATACCCAACACGAATTTATAAAAGAAGGCATTGTTAATATTTACGAATTGTTTACCGATCGTGTGGCTGTGGGTAGAGATATGTCGCAGGACGATGTGAAAGCCATCGCCCAAGGTCGCGTGTGGACAGGTGTTGACGCTTTAAACAACGGCTTGGTTGATGAGCTTGGCGGATTGGATGTGGCGTTAAAACGTGCTGCCGAAGCTGCGGAAATAGAAGATTACAAAATAAAAGAACTCCCTGTTTTTGAGAAAGACCTCGATAAAATCCTGGAAAGTTTCGGATTGGTAAAATCTGAAGAAACCATTTTAAAAGAAGAATTTGGCGAAGAAAGTTATAAAGTTCTAAAAGAAATAAAAGCCATGTCGCAACGAAAAGGCATGCAATTGCTATTGCCTTATAGTTTGGAAATTAAGTAATGGCATTCGAAATGTATAACGATGATTTTAGTGTAGAAAAGCTAGAAATTGGAAAAAGAGATGAGTTCAGGGTAAGGTGGTGTACTTATAGGGTTATTTCAAAATTGCCAGAAGAAAAAGTAAAAGACTTTTGTATAAACAAATTACCTCCAATGAATCTTGAAAAAGATAAAGACAATCTTTTTGCGCATGAAATAGTTGAGTTTAAAAACACTACGAATAACAATAATCCAAAAATGGGAGATATGTATATCTATAGAATAAAAAAAGAAACTACCGATTGATTTCGGTTAAATAAATATATCATTGATTAAATAATTGGTTTATTTCACATTGAAAAACCACCGTCTTTGACGGTGGTCATGTTTTAAAGGCT
>CAXBNH010000415.1:0-2551 GCA_963976905.1 uncultured Algibacter sp. | reverse complement strand
TGGTTTCAATAACGCATGACCCATCTTTATCGTTCAGCTCTAAAATTTTACCGTGCAATCCGCTTTTGGTAATCACTTTATCGCCTTTTTTTAATTCGGCATTAAACTTTTTTTCTTTTTTGGCACGTTTCATTTGTGGCGCAATCATAAAGAAATACACAACCACGAACATTAAAATAAACGGCATAAACTTACCCAATTCTTCCATATCTTTTATATCAAGTTTTCTTATTAATTAGTGTGCTGCTGGAGCTGCTGCATTTGGGTCTGGTTTTACAAACGCCATGATCTTTACGGTTTCTGTACCTTTTTCGGTATTTGCTGTAACCGTTATGGTTTTAGTCACTTTATTAGAGCCACTACCATTAAATTTTACAGTAAATTGCCCTGACTCACCAGATGCCAATGGCTCTTTGCTCCAATCTTGGGGCACAGTACACCCACAAGAACTTTTTATGTCTGTGATTACCAAAGGTGCTTCTCCAGTGTTTTTATATTTAAAAACCGTCTCTACCGGTGTTTTAGCTTCTATTTCACCAAAATCATGCTCTGTTTCTTCAAATTCAAGAACTGGGAATTTAGAGGAATTGGCATCTCTTTCTGCCGCAGCGGTTACATTGTTCTCATTGATTTTTTTTGATGCATCTTCTTTACAAGACGTAAAAGCGATCATGCAAATAGCACTTAATCCTAAAATTACTTTTTTCATGTGTTATAGGTTTATTGTTTTAATGGTTATACTTCGATTTCGCTCAGTATGGTTATGTAATACACATCAATCTACCTTTTTTTATTGATAAACCTTTTGGTTTTTACATAACAAATATTTTAATTTGGGAAACAAAAGTAGCAATTATTTAATCGATATAAAATTTTTATTATATACTTAACACAATGCTACATCAATCCGCGTCCCACTTTATTCAGTTTACCTTCCGCTTCATATTCTTTCACCAATTTATCTAAAATACCATTTATGAAAATGCTGCTTTTTGGGGTTGAATATTCCTTGGCAATTTCCAAATATTCGTTCATAGTTACTTTTACGGGAATGGATGGAAAATTTTGAAGTTCGCAAATAGCCATTTGCAACAGTACAAAATCCACATCTGCAATACGATCTGCATCCCAGTTTTGGGTTTTCAGTGCAATTTCCTTGTTGAGCGCGGTACTTTTCAGCAGCGTTTTTTTAAACAAATCAACGGCATATTTCTTATCATCGTCATCTTTATAAAGCTTTGGGACAAAATGGCCATCAGATGGTGTAGATTTCAGCTTTCTCAACAATTTTAAAATCGTGGTATTCACTGTTGGCAGATCATCCAACCACGTTAGGTTTTTGTCCTCAATATAATCGTAAAGTTTTTCGTTGGGCGCTATGACATCCTTAAAAACATCTACAATAAAATCTTTATCTTCTTTAAAATCAGACACTCTAGTTTTCATGTAATCTTCATACAAATCACTGGAAACAATGGCTTTGAAGATAATTTCAACATATTCGCTATCTAATTCCCAGGCATCAATAGCATGATTTTCCAGCGCATTTTTTAAAGGTATATTTTCTTTGATAAGCAGCAACACTTCATTGTTGACAAATTTTCTGTTCGGGTCTTTATCAGCAGCGGTTGCCAAATGCTTTTTTTGCTTTTTGTGAAGGTCGGCCTCAGCTCTTTTCTGAACTTCAATGAGGAGCGACAATAAAAGCAGGTAGAGATTGTACATATTATCAATGCTAAAGAGTAAAAATTTTTGGTCTTTACTAAAATCATCACTTTCGCTACCTTTAAAGGCGTAAAGGATTTGCATTACTTTTACGCGAATATGTCTTCTGTTTAACATACTTACAAAGAACTTTATTTAATTAATGGCCTTAATGATTGACCATTTTCGGTTGGCAAAAATAATATTATTTTAAAAGAATCGACCACTATTATTCATTTATTATTCATTTGTAATTTAGGCTATATTTAACAAGGAAGCTTTGCTTATGCATCTGTTTTTTGCTTTTATTGCGTTATCTTTGCCTGATAAATGAGTTGGGATTTTATGCTTAACAAAAACACTATTCAATCTGTAAATGAAAGAATTACAGCATCTTAACAAATACTTTTTAAAATACAAAACACATCTTTTAATTGGTATAGTCATTACCATCATTGCTAGAATCTTCTTGTTATTTACACCACGGTACATAAAAAAGATTTTTGCCGTTGTTGAAAAATACCAAGCCGGTTTGGGCACACGTACCATTCAAGCCGAACTACTGGAAATTATTCTTTACATTGTGGGAGCAGCCATTATTGCTGGTATTTTTACCTTTTTCATGCGGCAAACCATCATTAATGTATCCCGATATATTGAATATGATTTGAAAAATGAAGTTTATGGCCAATACCAAAAACTGTCTTTAAACTTTTATAAGAAAAACAGAACGGGCGATTTAATGAACCGTATCAGTGAAGATGTTGGGCGTGTCCGTATGTACGCTGGCCCAGCTATTATGTACAGCATCAATACCATTACGCTATTTGTGATTGCACTCATTTAT
>CAXBNH010000414.1:0-2553 GCA_963976905.1 uncultured Algibacter sp. | reverse complement strand
CAAAAAGAAAACCCAGATGCTTTAATGATTGTAGCGCCCAGTGACCATTGGATTGAAGATGAAACCACTTTTGCTAAAAACGTGCAAAGTGCTTTTGATTTTTGTGCCCAAAATGATGCTTTGATGACTTTGGGGATACAGCCCACATTTCCAAATACGGGTTTTGGTTATATTGAATATGATAAGGCTTCCGAAAAATCAATAAAACCCGTCAATCAATTCAGGGAAAAACCAGATTATGAAACCGCCAAAGCTTTTATAGCCCAAGGTAATTTTTTATGGAATGCCGGTATTTTTATGTGGAGCGTAAAAAGCGTGGTAGCAGCTTTTCAAAACAGTCAACCAGAGTTGTTTCAACTTTTTAAAACAGGGATGCCTAAATACAATACAAACTTAGAAGAAGATTTTATAAAAGACAATTACCCGAAAGCGGAAAACATTTCTGTAGATTACGCTATTCTGGAAACCTCAAAAAATGTATTTGTGATAGCCGCAGAATTTGATTGGAACGATTTGGGTACTTGGGGCAGTTTGTATGATAAATTGGATAAAGATGGTGCTGGCAATGCGGTTGTAAATTCTAGAACCTTAACAGAAAGTGCCTCAGGAAACATGATACGTACCAAAAAGGACAAAATTGTGGTGGTTGATGGTTTAAAAGATTATATTATTGTAGATAAAGAAGATGTTTTATTGATAGTTCCAAAAGAGAAAGAACAGGATATTAAAAAGATACTGCAAAACGTAAAAGATGCTTTTGGAGAGCAGTATGGATAGTTTGCTGATTGTTGTAAGAACAATCAAATGGATAGACTAATTTTGGGCACTTAATTCAAAAATAAATGGAAGAAAACAAATTCAATTTTTCTGAAGAGGAAGCTGAAGCAAAAAAAGAACAATCAGCTAAAGAATCTAAAGAAGCTGTTAAAAAGGATGCTAAAGGCTTATTTACAAGCATCAAAAAGTTTTTAAGGGATTTATTGGATTTTAGGGACGATACCGATCGGGACGCCACGATACAAGCTATAAAAGGCGATATTTCCTTTAAAGGTGCAACAGCTTGGATTTTAGTGTGTTCCATTTTTGTGGCTTCCATTGGGTTGAATGCAAATTCTACCGCCGTTGTTATTGGTGCGATGTTAATCTCGCCTTTAATGGGCCCTATTTTGGGTGTAGGCCTTTCCATAGCCATTAATGATATTGACACTTTAAAAAAATCATTGATAAACTTGGCAATTATGATTATACTGAGTTTATTGACAGCGTTTTTGTTCTTTTGGTTGTTTCCGTTGAGCGAGGACACTTCAGAACTTTTAGGACGGGTAAAACCAGATATCAGGGATGTTTTGATTGCCTTTTTTGGCGGCTTGGCTTTGATCATTGCTCGCACAAAAAGAGGCACAATAGCCTCTGTTATTTTTGGGGTTGCTATTGCTACAGCCTTAATGCCGCCGTTGTGTACTGCCGGATATGGCTTGGCCAAAGGGAATGTTGAGTACTTTTTGGGAGCCATGTATTTGTTTGTGATAAACACCATTTTTATAGCCATGGCCACTTTTATAGTATTGAAAGTGCTTCGTTTCCCGATGCTTAAATATGTCAATTCAAAAAGGCGTCTTTTTGTGTCTAGAATGGCTACTTTATTAGCTGTTGTAGTTATGGTGCCAGCCGTTTGGACTTTTTTAAATGTTTTAAAAGAAAGTAATTTTGATAAAGACGCTAAAAATTTTGTGAACAATGAATTTGCCTATTTGCCCCATGCTGAATATTTAAAAAAGAACGCCAATTATAAATATTCTGGTGATGGAAATTCATTGATTGAAATAAATACTTTTGGCCTGGAAGAAATACCGGAATCTACCATTGGACTTTTGCAAAGTAGGTTAAAGGAATATAATGCATTAAAAAATGCATCTTTGGTAATCAACCAAAACAGATCTAAAAATTTAGATAATTTCAGGTATATGGAAGAGTTGAGAAACCGGGACTCTTTAGATTTATTGACACAATCACAAAAGATAGCTTTTTTAGAGGATAAGGTAAAGAAACTATCAAAATTAGAACGTAATTATGTGGCTTTTGATGAACTGTCAAAAGAAGTGAAAATCAATTATGAAAATATTGATCAGTTATCATATTCTAGTGTATTAAGTACTAATTTTTCAAAAATTGATACCATTTCGGTTTTTTCTGTAAAATGGGTAGACTCTTTATCAACCGAAAAATCCAGAAAATCAGATCAAGTAAAATTGGAGAATTGGTTAAGGTTTAAACTTAATTTAGATACGTTGCTGCTTAAAAGTGTGAATTGATAGATTTTGTAAGTTAGGGATTAGTTTGTTATTGATGCTTAGGTGTAGAGAATTTTTATGTTTAAAGTATTTGTTTCTATTGATTTTTATCATTTTTAAGTGACTGCTGCGACTTAAAACTGAACTATTCGTTTTCCTCAATATACATTTGTCGTACTTTTTTGAACAATTCAGAAGAATATACAAAATCTGTAACAGTTTCATTGTCTGTTTTGAAAATGGTTTCCTTGGAACCTTCCCA
>CAXBNH010000413.1:0-2610 GCA_963976905.1 uncultured Algibacter sp. | reverse complement strand
CTCTTTCTATGGTTTCTAAACTGTAGGATACCACAATTATGAGGTTTTCTTCATTTAAAAACTGTTCGGTCAAATCATCACCATCAGCATTTTCTATTGAAAAATCGTAAATTGGCGGATGATAACCTTCATCTATTACTTTAGTATCAACACCAATATAATCGCCATCTACATCAGGATAAGAACCATTGGTCATAATGGTTTTTTCTTCTCCATTCACATTGAATTTCCAATAATATTCCACCACAGGTTTTGCCGCATTTTCTGGAATGCTCATTCCCTCTTGTATGCTATTTCCAATTTTATAAGCCCTAAAATCAATAGCTGGCAAATGCATCAAAACGTGATAACCAAACCACAAACTGATAATAAAACTAAGCAACGCCAAAACAGTTGTTGGCAAACTACTGAACAACGGTTTAATATGTTTTGCCCCAAAGAATAAAATCAAAATAAAAAACAACAATACCACATCTTTTGTAAAGCTTTCCCAAGGTTTTAGCTTTAAAAAATCGCCAAAACAGCCACAATCTTTTACTTTATCAAAATAGGCCGCATAAAAGGTTAGAAACGTGAAGAACACAATCATCAGCAACAAACTCCAAACCGTGAATTTAGGCTTGTAACCAATGAGCAAAAACACGCCCAAAACCACTTCAAAAACCACTACAAAGACTGAAATCAATAAAGCGTAGGGTTCTAAAGATGGTATATTCAATACATCTGGACTAAAATATTCCTGTAATTTGTATGAAAACCCTAAAGGGTCGTTTAATTTGATAAAGCCTGAGAATATGAACAATCCTCCGACTAAAATTCTTGATATGCTTACCAATACTTTCATAAAATTTATTTTTTCAAAGTGAACTCCCACTTCAACTTCGCTCAGTGATTTTGCAGGAATGACAGTTATTTTTCATTTAAATGAATCATGGCAAAAACCGCATAATTAATCATATCTTGATAATTAGCGTCAATACCTTCACTTACCAATGTTTTACCTTGATTGTTTTCAATTTGTTTTACACGCAACAGTTTCTGCAAAATCAAATCGGTCAAGCTGCTCACGCGCATATCACGCCACGCTTCACCGTAATCATGGTTTTTGTTTTCCATGAGTTCTTTGGTTATGGCTACATGTTTTTCATATAATTCTATGGCGATTTCGGTACTCATATCGGGTTGCTCCACGACGCCTTTTTCCAACTGAATCAATGCCATAATACAATAATTGATGATGCCTATGAATTCACTCACTTCGCCTTCATCTACTTTTCTAACGGCATTTTGTTGCAAACCTCGAATACGTTGCGCTTTTATAAAAATTTGGTCAGTTAATGATGGTAATCTCAGAATTCTCCATGCGCTCCCGTAATCACTCATTTTTTTCGTAAATAAACTTTTGCAGGTATCTATAACGGCGTCGTATTGTTTTGAAGTATCTTGCATTGGAAAAATTGAATTTTGTGTAAATTTCGCTTAAATAGTTTAAAGTTCAAAGTTCCATGTTCAATGTTTTGAAATGCGTGCATAAATTTAAGAATATGTTAATAACTTTGAATTTTAAATAGAAAACCCGAAACTAAAATAATGACCATAAATTGCAACGGACAACTCATCGATGTATCATCGCCAAAAGTGATGGGTATTTTAAATATTACGCCAGATTCGTTTTACGATGGTGGTGCACATAAAAATGAAAAAGAAGTGCTAGTCCATATCGAGCAAATGCTAAATGAAGGTGCTACCTTTATTGATGTGGGCGCTTACAGTTCGCGCCCCAATGCGGATTTTGTGAGCGAAACGGACGAGTTAAAACGCATCCTCCCTATCGTAGATTTAATTTTAAAAGAATTCCCTAAAACCTTGCTTTCCATTGACACCTTTAGAAGTAAGGTTGCGAAGCAATCTATTGAAGCTGGAGCTTGTATGATCAATGACATTTCCGCAGGAAAACTGGATGCGAATATGTTACAGACCATTGCCGATTTGCACGTGCCATATATTATGATGCACATGCGTGGTAACCCAAAAACCATGCAGCAACAAACCGAATATGATAATTTAGTAAAAGAGCTGATGTTCTATTTTTCTGAAAGGATTGCTGCCGCCAAAACACTCGGTATTGTTGACCTTATTATAGACCCCGGTTTTGGATTTGCAAAAACCATAGAGCAGAATTATGAACTATTAAATAAACTGGAACTTTTTAAAATGATTGAAAAACCCATGCTGGTTGGGATTTCAAGAAAATCCATGATTTATAAATTATTGAAAACCTCGGCTGAAAATGCGCTAAACGGCACTTCTATTTTAAATACCATAGCGCTCCAAAAAGGCGCTTCCATTTTGCGGGTACATGATGTTAAGGAAGCTGCGGAATGCATCAAATTAGTTGAGTCTTTAAACTATTAGTTATCAAGTCGTTATAGAAATATGAAAAAAATATTCATTTTAATTATTTGTGGTTTTATTTTTTCCTGTGGAAAAGACAAAGTCATTCAATTGCCAGAAATCAATCATTCAGATATTACAGAACTGCACGATGTCTCTGCCGCCTATTTATTTTACGATGAAACTAAAAAAGATAGCGTTGAGTTCAATAGGAAA
>CAXBNH010000412.1:0-2627 GCA_963976905.1 uncultured Algibacter sp. | reverse complement strand
GGGCGTACCTTTGCGGGAGAAAACTTTGATGAATTTGATGGATTTCGGTTGATGGAAAGCTGCCAATCGGGTGTGTCTTTATTATTGCAGACCAGCACGTTTTCAGATTTCAAATCTTTGATAATCCCTAAGGGAAAAGGAATTGTTCAAGGTATTTTTGCAAGGGATTTTGGTGATGATTTTAACGTGTTTATCATCAACAGTTCGGCAGATATTAACTTTGAAAATGAACGTTGTGACCCGATGGAACTGGATTGCGGATTGGCAGAAACTTTTGGAGCTTCCAATTTATTTTATGATGATTTTGAACTGCAAAAAAACAACAAACCCATTGTGGGCAATGGTTGGACGAATTACATAGAATCTGGAACCATCGCTTGGGAAGGGTTTTCTTCAACATCCTCTAATGCTTCATTGGGGCAATCGGCAAGGGTACAATGTGCAAGCTCAGGCGATGAAAGCAACATGGCTTGGTTGATAACCCCCGCCATTAATTTAGATATCCAAGATGGTGAAACCCTGCGTTTTAAAACCTCCAACAGTTTGGCAGATGGCAGTTTTATGGAAGTTTTATATTCTTTGGATTGGGATGGTACCGAAGCCAATATTACTAATGCTACTTGGGGCGTATTGTCCGCTGCCTATATTGTAAAAGATACCGATTCGTTTGTGCCGTGGTTCAATTCTGGAACGGTAGATTTATCTTGTGCAACTGGCACGATACACATCGCTTTTAAATTTACAGGTAGCGGACAAGAGGCTTATGATGGGGTTTATGAGTTGGATGAGGTTAGTGTGGATTATGTACCATAAAGTGTATATTTGGCATTGATTAAATAAAAATTGATGACCATATTCGACATTCTTTTTTACAACATTTTTTCGCATTTTAAAACCAAGTATAAACAGAAAGCAAATACTATTGCAGTTCTATATATTTCGGTTTTACAATGTTTATTACTGTTGCTTTTAGGCGTATTCTTTGCGGTATTTTTTAGAAAAATGCATGTAGATGCCATGGCAAAAGACAATGCGTGGATAGTGTTTGTATTGATTTCAGGGTTTCTGTTCTTTAAAAACTGGATGCAATATACGGGCAAACGCCGTATGATGGTGAATGCTAAAATGATTAAAAAGAAAAAAGTGCTTTACAGTATTTGGTTGCTTTGGGTTTTACCTGTGGCTGTTCTGGGCTTGGTTTATGTGTTGTTTCAAGCGTATTGAATTAAAAAACGTTAAAGTTCTTCTTTCGACCATTGGGCTCTTTTAACCAAATCTGGATGATTTGGGATATATGTAAGCCCTTTTGTGAATATTTTATAAGAAGATTGATATTTATCTTTATAATAGTAATAATTGCCAGCTTTAAGATATAAATCTGCTATTAAGTTTTTATTGATATCGTCCAATAAATTATTATCATCCATTACAGATTCAAATTTTTTCATGTAATCTGTGGCAGTTTCAATATCTTTACTTTGAAAGTTTCTTAAGGCAATGGTACTGTAGAAATGTGCTAAACTTATAACATAGCGCTTGTTGGATTTTAAAAACGGATACTTTTCACTCATTTCCAGAAATGATGTAAGTGAATTAACATCAA
Source organism: uncultured Algibacter sp. (assembly GCA_963976905.1). Taxonomy (GTDB): domain Bacteria; phylum Bacteroidota; class Bacteroidia; order Flavobacteriales; family Flavobacteriaceae; genus Pseudalgibacter. The sequence continues at coordinate 1,024 of CAXBNH010000412.1, read as the reverse complement.
GCATGGAAAGCATTACTTTTTTAAAGCAAGCATATTCTATAACTTGTTCAGCGATTTTACTGTTTGGATTTATCCCTAAAATGTCATCACTATATTGCAATGCCATATCCAGTTCTTCATCGGTGGCAGCATTTTTTGCTAAGTACTCATATAAAAATTCTACAGATTCATTCCTTACTTTTTCATTTTGTATGGTTTTCAATTTATCTATGCTTTTTTCAATAAACGCATTGTTAGTGTCATCATGTTCAATCATTTTATATAATGATGTTTTTACATTATTGATGGTGTAATCTTTAGGATAATTGGATATGGACAACAATTCTATTAAGTAGTCCATATCATCCAGCGTATTGAATTCCAATGTATTTACTTTTGAAAACATGATGCTTTTAAGAATAGGTTTAATGAGTGGCGAGGAGTAAAAAACTTTAGATTTTCTTAGGTTATTCAAAGCGTTGTCATAATCGGCATCATTCAATTTAGTCAATCCTCTATTGTAATATTGCATACCGATTAAGGCTTTTTTATCCACAAATTCTTTTCCGTAATAATAGTCTTCATAAAATTTCATATAGCCTTTTTCAAGTACTTCTTCCGTGGTTACCAATTTATAGGCAATAAGCTCATCAATAATTTTTTTCACTTCAGATTCCTTAGGTATTGTAAAGCCATAAGCACCAGGGACGGTCGTTTCTAAATAGATTTTATGGGTATTGGGATAGGCAATTAGGAAAACGTGCGAAGGGGTTTCTTTAACGTGATAAGGAATATTTAAGGTATCAAAAGTAAAGGCGTATAAAGCGGAAGCGGTTAAGCAATTGTAAGTGCCATGATTAAAAATATCAGTAAAATAAGAGTCTAAAGTGTATTTTTTAAAAAACCTATTATGTATCTCATCATAAATACTTTTGATTCTCTTCTTCTCTTTTTTGTCTTTATCTTCTTTTGAAGGAAGGTTTTCAATAACCGATAAAAGTTCCTGTTTATATTTTTCAACAGTTTCATGGTTCATTGTTGAATC
>CAXBNH010000411.1:0-2649 GCA_963976905.1 uncultured Algibacter sp. | reverse complement strand
TGGCAAAAAAATATACCAATAAAAATTTTATTGGTATTGATATAAAAGGTGCTCGGTTCTGGCGAGGCGCTAAAACAGCTGTTGAAGAAAATATTCAAAATGTTGGATTCCTTCGTACACAAATAGAGTTGATTGACCTCGCTTTTGCAGCGCACGAAGTCGATGAAATTTGGATTACCTTTCCAGACCCGCAAATAAAATACAAGCGTACTAAGCACCGGATGACAAACGCGGAGTTTTTAAAACGTTACAAAACCATTTTAAAACCAGACGGTGTGGTAAACCTGAAAACCGATAGTGAATTTATGCACGGTTATACCCTTGGGCTGTTACATGGTGCGGGCCACGAAGTGCTTTATGCCAACCATGATGTATACAGGCAAGAAGGTAGCCCAGAGGAAGTGACAAGTATTCAAACCTATTATGAATCACAATATTTAGAACAAAACAAACCAATTACGTATATTCGATTCAAAATCAAATAGTAGTGGACATCACATTTATCTTTTTTTTAGGTTTGGTCATTGCAATGGTAGGCGTTGTGCCTCCAGGGCTGTTGAATATGACGGCGGCAAAAATAAGCCTGAAGGAAGGACATGTAAGGGGTATTATGTTTTCCATCGGTGCTTGTGTTATTGTGATGGCGCAAACCTATTTGGCCGCTATTTTTGCGCGTTACTTAAGTAAACATTATGAGGTTGTTGAAGTTTTGCAAAGAGTAGCTTTTGTGATTTTTATTTTAATAACCGTCTATTTTTTATTTATAGCCAAAACCAAACCGCAACAGCAAATAGAACCTCAAATGCGGAGTAAGCATAGTCGTTTTTTTCAAGGAGTGCTTTTGTCTGCGCTCAATGTGTTTCCTATTCCATATCAGGCTTATATGACCATTACTTTGGCATCGTATGGTTGGATGGCGTTTGATAAAACCAGTATTATTTCCTATGTGGGCGGTGCCATTATGGGTACATTTGTGATGCTCTATATGTACATTTTCTTTTTTGATAAAATAAAAAGTAAATCGTTTACTTCCCAAAAAAACATGAATAGGATCATTGGGGGGATTACAGGTGTTATATCTGTTATAACATTGATCAATATCATAAATGACCTTTGATACCATGAAACCAGATACCCTGAATTTTTTTGATAAGGTTTATGGAGTGGCCAAACAAATCCCCTACGGAAAAGTGACCAGCTACGGTGCTATTGCCAATTATTTAGGAGCTAGAAGAAGTGCTAGAATGGTTGGGTATGCCATGAATGGCTCTGGCGGAAAAGATGTGCCAGCTCATCGGGTTGTAAATCGAAAAGGGTTGTTGACTGGCAAACGTCATTTTGATGGTACGAATTTAATGCAACAGCTTTTGGAAAGTGAGGGCATTAAAGTGGTTGATAACCAGATTCAGGATTTTGATGCTGTGTTTTGGGAACCTTCAAAGGAATTGTAGTTATTTGCAAATTTTCTAAAAATTAGGAAATATTCACAAATCCATTTTCCCATAACAAAATCAAATATGTTCATCAGTAAAACTTCTAACGTTATACTTCTGTCTTCTAGCTTTATTGATTATATTTGCATTTTAGAATGATTCTTAATAATTGAAAATAAAGCGATTATAGTCTATGTCCTTTAGTCTATTTTCTATAATCTTAAAAGCATGAAACTTAACAAACAAGATATATTAAAAGCACTCGAATCCATTACCGTTCCGGGCGAAGGGCAAAACATGGTAGAAGGTGGTGCGGTAAAAAACATCGTTACTTTTGGAGATGAGGTGATTGTGGATATTACTATAAAAAACCCAAGCCTTCAAGCAAAAAAACGTACAGAGGTGGATATCCTAAAAACCATTCATGAGCAGGTTTATGAGAAAGCAAAAATAACGGTAAACGTAAAAGTAGATGCGCCTGCAAAACCAAAAGCAAATGTGATTAAAGGAAATCCTATTCCGGGTATTCAAAATATTGTTGCTGTGGCTTCGGGTAAAGGTGGCGTTGGAAAATCTACAGTAACAGCAAATTTAGCCGTTACTTTGTCCAAAATGGGTTTTAAAGTTGGGATTTTAGATGCCGATATTTACGGGCCATCCATTCCTATTATGTTTGATGTAGAGTCTGAAAAACCTTTGGCAGTCAACATTGGCGGCAAATCTAAAATGAAACCGATTGAAAATTATGGTGTCAAGGTATTATCTATTGGATTTTTTACCCAGCCCAATCAAGCCGTTGTTTGGCGAGGGCCTATGGCAGCAAAAGCCTTAAACCAAATGATTTTTGATGCGCATTGGGGAGAACTCGATTTTTTATTGATTGATTTGCCTCCAGGAACTGGCGACATACACTTAAGTATCATGCAATCACTTCCAATTACAGGGGCTGTGGTAGTAAGCACACCTCAAAATGTAGCCTTGGCAGATGCCAAAAAAGGCGTAGCGATGTTTCAACAAGAAAGCATTAATGTGCCTGTATTAGGAATTATTGAAAACATGGCCTATTTTACACCTGCCGAATTGCCCGATAATAAATATTATATTTTTGGTAAAGAAGGAGCAAAAAATCTGGCCGAAGATTTACAAGTACCATTTTTAGGCGATATTCCTTTGGTGCAAAGTATTCGGGAAGCAGGTGATGTGGGGCGTCCCGCAG
>CAXBNH010000410.1:0-2653 GCA_963976905.1 uncultured Algibacter sp. | reverse complement strand
TTCTCCCAAATCTCCTCCATCTCCTCTAAGGTTTTCCCTTTGGTTTCCGGTACGAACTTCCAAACAAAAAGCATAGCCGCCACAGCCATTAACCCATATATCCAATACGCGAAACCATGATTGAACTGTTCTGTTAAATAAGTGCTGTCATCCATCATTGGGAAGGTCAACGACACCAAATAGTTCGATATCCACTGTGCCGCCACCGCTATTGCCATGGCACGCCCCCTGATCTTATTGGGGAATATCTCTGACAGCAATACCCATGTTACCGGCCCCCAGCTCATGGCAAAGCTTGCTACATAAAGCACCATACAGCCCAGGGCCAAATAGCCCGTTGCGCCCGAAAAGAACACAAACCCCAATGCAAACATGGCTACGGCCATTCCCAAAGCACCAATAACCATTAATGGTTTACGCCCGTACCTGTCTACCGTTCTAACAGCTATAATGGTAAATAAGAAGTTGACAATACCAACAATAATGGTAAGCAGCAATGCGCCATCTGTATTTGGGTCTATTTTCTTAAAGATTTCCGGGGCGTAGTACAACACGACGTTGATACCCACAAACTGCTGGAAGACCGATAATGTAATGCCGATAACAATAACCAACCAGCCAAATGACAATAATTTACCCGAATGCTGTTTAATAGAGCCCCTTATTTGCCACAAAATATTGTGGGCCTCTTCTGATCCGTTTACTTTAACCAAAACATCCAGTGCCCTTTCCGGCTTGTTCTGTAGCATTAATGACCTTGGGGTGTCCGGTACAAAAAACAAGAACAACAAGAACAGACCGGCCGGTATAACCTCCGAGGCAAACATCCATCGCCAACCTACGGCGTACAACCAAGCATCCGAGCCGCCGCCCCTTGATATAAAGTAGTTTACAAAATAAACGACCATAAAACCCGCAACAATAGCGAGCTGGTTAAAGGACACCAATCTGCCCCTGCTTTTTGCAGGCGCTATTTCTGCTATGTACAGTGGTGATAACATGGATGCCAACCCCACGCCCACTCCCCCAAGTATCCTATATACTATAAAGATGGTTGAGAATGTATGGTCCGCCTCCCCGATTGGTTTTAAAAACATTTCCGGCATAGCCGAGCCCAATGCGGAAACAAGAAATAGGATGCCCGCCAAGACCAACCCGTTCCGCCTTCCAAATTTTTTGCTGATCAGCCCCCCAAAAGCACCTCCTATGATAGACCCTATAAGCGCACTGGAAACCAAAAAGCCCTTAAAGGCGTTGGCAGCATTTTCTGATAGGCCCTTTGGAACGACAAAAAAACTGTCCAAGGACCCAACGGTTCCTGATATAACGCCTGTGTCATATCCAAATAACAGACCGCCCAATGTGGCAACTAAGGTCAATTTTAAAAGGTATCCCGGTTTTTTTGGTGTTTCCATAGTGTAATTCTATTGGTTGGTTGTAATATTGGTTTTTATGTAAAATAATATTCTCAAACAGTTCTTGGTTACCGCTTTGCAGTTTTAACTCACCGTTTTCTTGTGCTAATTTATACAACTCCTGTAAACTTAATTTTCCGTTTTCAAAGTCTTTTCCTTTTCCTGCATCAAAAGAACTATAGCGTTCTTTTCTCAGCTTATCGTAAGGAGATGACGTGATGATTTTATCTGCAATCAATAAGGCTCTTGCAAAAGTATCTGCTCCATCAATCCGTGTATTTGATATGATATAAAAACACCTTTCATTTAGGTTCTAAAGATATTATGTTATTGTTTTTTAATCGGGTTACCGCATTACAAATGTGCATCCACAAATCTTCTGGTTTTTGTTCTGCCCATCCGTTTTTTTTAGCAAACACCCCCCATCTCTTATTTTAGCTCTTGAACAACGCCTAAATGCATCCCTGTTGTTATCTCCACTAAAACTACCTTGATACTTGAGGTCCCTATATCTTATCCAAAATAATACAAATAAATTGGATTTATATTAACTGATGCAATATTTAAAATAATTTCACTATTTTTCATCAGGTTTCATAAAACAAAAGCCAGTAATTTTATTTTTATCTCCTTATTTTACAAAATTACGCCTAACTCAAAATGCGCTTTGTAACAAATCAAGCATTTTGTATCACATTTGGTGTGAAAAAATTTTGCTGAGCATTTTTATCATCATTATTTTTATATTTTTAACTCATCTTGCCTTTTTGTTTTATTTAAAAACATCCATTTAGCATTAGTCAATAATTATAAGCTTTCCCGTACCATAAAGTCACCTATTAACAGTGGCTTTATAGCATAAAAAAGTCTCTATGAAAAGTGTGTTTGTAAAACTAAGGGTTTGTTAAGAAATAAAGTGTACAGAATAGACACCGCTATTTTGTGTGTTAACTAGGCAAAAAACACAGTTATAGCCTTAGCTACAACGAGGCTTTTTAACGACGTTAATGCACAAAAGAGCAAGTCAAAACGTGTAGGTTTTTTCTTGACAAACCCTAAGGGAAAAGCAAGAGGGCAACACGCTACGCAATGTTACTGATTTTTCAATAAGTTGAAATCCTGATAGATTTCGTTTTTCCGTTAATTTTAGTAAAAAAGCTTTGCACTACCAGTAAAATCTAAATAAAAATCACACCTTCTAAGAAGGTGGCTTTGGAAAACCCCTAAAAGGGGCAATG
>CAXBNH010000409.1:0-2668 GCA_963976905.1 uncultured Algibacter sp. | reverse complement strand
ACAGTAGTACCGCAGAACGAACAATCGTTAGTGGCCAATGTTTGCAATTTAGAATCGGAAGATGCGCGTGCCGTTTATAAAAACATCAATATTGATATGCGTCAATACAAACGTTTGCGCATGTTTATGCATGCCGATAATGATGATATAGGGAATTTGATGGATAAAGAATTGGTGGGTTTTATCCGTATGGGTAGTGATTTAACTCAGAATTATTATCAAATAGAAATACCTTTAAAAGTATCAACGGGCGGCAATAGTCCAGAAGCCTTATGGCCCGAAGAAAATGAAATCAATTTATCTATTGATGTGTTGGCTAAAATGAAAGCATTGGGTATTTCAAACATGACCCTGACCAATGATACGCCTACGTTTTATGATGTTGTTGATGGACAATTAAATGAAACACCTGTTGCAGAATTTTCAGCATATACGCTTGGGCAACACCGTGTGGCCATTAAAGGAAATCCAAATTTTGGGGATATTAGAACCTTGATGGTGGGTGTTAAAAACAGCACGACCAATAATGATGTTTGCGGTGAAGTCTGGTTTAATGAATTGCGTTTGTCTGATTTGGACAATGAAGGCGGTTGGGCTGCCGTTTTAAGTATGGATACCAATTTGGCAGATTTTGCCAACATTAGTGCTACGGGTAGTAAAAGTACGTCAGGATTTGGAGGTATTGAGCAAGGGCCGAGCCAACGTGCTTTGGAAGATGTACAACAATATGATGTGGTAACCAATGTGAATATCGGGCAATTACTGCCAAAAAAATGGGGCATACAATTGCCTTTTAATTATGCGCAAAGCGAAGAACTGGTAACACCAAAATACGACCAGTATTATAAAGATTTGACCTTGGAATCCCGATTGGACGCTGCCAGTACAAATGATGAAAAAGAAACCATCAAACAAAATTCTGAAGACTATACAAAGCGCCAAAGCATCAATTTTATTGGCGTTAGAAAAACTAGAACCGGTAATGCCAAACCACGGTTTTATGATGTTGAGAATTTGACTTTAAATTATTCGTATAATAAAGTAGAGCATCGTGATTTTGAAATTGAAAATTCATTGAATCAAACTGTGAGGGTAGGTGCCAATTATGCACATAATTTCAATCCGATTACGGTTGAGCCTTTTAAGAAAAACGATTCCCTGTTCACAGGAAAATATTGGAAAATTTTAAAGGATTTCAACTTTAATCTATTACCAACAAGTTTTACGCTTAATACCGATTTCAATAGGCAATTCAATAAGCAAAAATTTAGGGAGATTGATTTGGGCGGGCCAAATATTAGTATTGAAGAACTCTTCCGAAGAAATTATACCTTCGATTTTCAATATGCTATCAATTACAATATCACGCAGTCATTGCAATTAAATTTTACGGCTTCCAATAATAATATTGTTAGAAACTATTTTAAAGACAATATCATTAACGGCGAGCAAGACCCAGAATTGGATGTGTGGGATGGCTTTTTTGATTTTGGCGACCCCAATAGGCAATCTCAAAACTTAGGAATTACCTATAAACTGCCCCTAAATAAAATTCCAACTTTGAGTTTTATTGATGCCACGTATCAATATAGCGGCGATTTTATGTGGCAAAAAGGATCCGATTTGTATGGTGATTTAGAATTGGATGGACAAACCTATGATTTAGGGAATACCATACAAAATGCCAATGTACATAACCTAAATACGAATTTGGACATGACCAAACTGTACCGTTATTTGGGATTGACAAAAAGAACGGTAAGAACAACGGTGCGTTCCAGAACGAGGCCACAAGGCTTGCCGTCTGCAAATGATGATGCCAAAACCGCCAAGCCAAAAAGCAATAAAAAAGCAGGCACAGGCATATTGAATGCTGGCATTGATGTTTTAACAAGCATTAAAAGAATTCAGGTAAATTATAGCGAAAATAACGGTACGTTTTTGCCGGGTTATACCAGGACACCGGGGCTGATCGGTACGTTTAGGCCTACCGTGGGCTATACGTTTGGGAGTCAAAAAGACGTCAGATATTTAGCGGCAAGAAATGGCTGGTTGACTTATTTTCCAGATTTTAACCAACAATATACAGAAACGCAAACCAAACAATTGGATGTATCTGCGAGTTTGGAGCCCGTTAAGGATTTGAAAATCGATGTGATTGGAAACCGTTCTTATTTCAGAAATTATGCTGAAAATTATCGGGTAGATGTTAATAACGATAATGAGTACATATCATTAACGCCAAACACTTTTGGTAATTTCAATATTTCAACCTTACTTATAAAAACGGCCTTTAGTAAAAGTGATGAAAACACAAGTGCTGCGTTTAATGATTTTAGGGATAACCGACTAAAAGTAGCACAGCGTTTAGCTCAAGAAAATGGGATTGACATCAATAATCCTGCAAATGTTGATGCTGAGGGCTACCCTAAAGGGTTTGGAAAAAATAGCCAACGGGTATTGTTGCCATCTTTTTTAGCGGCGTACACTGGTCAGGACGCCAGCAAAGTGAAGTTGGGGGCATTTAGAGATGTGCCTATTCCTAACTGGGATTTAAAATATGCAGGTTTGATGAAATTTGAGTGGTTCAAAAAGCGTTTTAAGCGTTTCTCTTTAACGCATGGTTATCGTTCTTTATACACCATCAATCAATTTCAATCGAATTTAG